>NZ_JBJTDY010000009.1:0-2599 GCF_046092605.1 Rhabdaerophilum sp.
GCGCGTGCGCCGTGCCGGCGTGCTCTCGCGGCACCGGCACCCGCAGCCCGTGCATGGCTACGTGCTCAAGGGCCAATGGCGCTATCTTGAACATGACTGGGTGGCCACGGAGGGCTCCTATGTCTATGAAGCGCCTGGCGAGACGCATACTCTGGTCGTCGATCCGCATGTCGAGGAGATGATCACGATGTTCCAGGTCAACGGCGCGATGATCTACTGCGATCCGGACGGCAAATGCACAGGCTTTGACGATGTGTTCACGCGGATCGACAAATGCCGCAAGCACTACGCCGCGAACGGGCTGGGCGAGGGGTATGTCGACCAGTTCATCCGCTGACCGCTCATGGCCGCACGGCCGGCGCATCGCTCGCCATGCCGGCGGCACGCTCACGCAGATAGATTTCAAGGTCGATCCATTCGGAAGCGCCCGTCGCGAACGGTTCCGCGCGCACCCCGGTGAAGCAATTGCGCAGGCGACGCTGCAGCGAGCCCAGAGCCTGCCATTCCAGCCGGAAGAGCGGATAGCCCGTGGGATGCCCCTGGGGAATGCGCGTTCCACCGAGCGAGCGGCCCCAATGGTCATCATGGCATTGCGCGCAGGAGAGGTTGAGCTGCCCCAGACGCTGGCGATAGAGCATCTCGCCCCGCGCCACCGCATCCGACAGCCCCCGCGCCGATGGCGCCTCGATCGGCAGGCCGCGCGAGCGCAGCGCGATCGCCGCCTGCAATGCCAGAAGGCCCGCACTCTCGCGCGGCTCGGGCGTTTGCGCCTGATGCAGGCTCTGGCAAAGCTGGATTCGTCCGGGAAGGTCGAGCGTTGCGAGATTCACCGCGTTGCGCGCGGGGTAGCGCACATCCACGCCGCGCATCGAGGCGTTGATGTCGCCATGGCAACCGGAACAGGCGGGCTTGCCATTCGCTGGCGCACGGTTCCAGGCCGCCTCCCCCGCCGCCACGCCGAGCATCGCGGGGTTCGCGAAATCGTCGCGCTGCATTGCCTGCGCTTCAGGCCCCATCGTCTCGAAGCCGGATCGCCTCTCCTGCGGGGCAATGCCCTGCGCCACGGCGGCATGTGCGGCCAAAGCCGAGAGAACAGCGAGAATGAAAACCCGCAACGGCCTATCCCGTCACGTTAAGCTGCGCGCTCTGGCGATGGCGGAAGCCGTTATCGCCCACCCATTCGAATTCCACCGGCCCGGATTTCGTAGCAACCACGCCGAAGGACATGAAGGGATTGGCGGCAATCGCCTGATGCATGTCGACCGAGAAAACCTCCACGCCATCATAGCGGCAGATCATCCGGCGGATGATGTTGCGCGGAATTTCCTCGCCCTTCTCGCTGCGGCGATAGCCCGTTTCCATCGGGTGGCTGATCATGGCCTTGAGCATCACCACATCGCCGGAGCGGATGGGCGTGCGTGGCACGAGGATCATGGCGGTGGTCATGCGCGCCTCCTCAATCTTCGGTGCAGGCCGCGATGGTGACGATCACCTCGCGCGTTTCCTGCCAGCAGCTGCCATCGGAAAGGCGGGCAAGCGCCGCCACATGCTGCGTTGTGGCGAGCCGCATGCGCGTCACCACATGCGCCCGGCCGGAATGCGGGGTGAGGTGGAACACCGCGACATCCGGCGAGGGATTCTTCTCGGTGAAGAGCGCGATCTCGCTCACGAAGCTCTCGGGCTTCATGGGGTGATCGACCTTCACCTCCACGCCCACGGCATTGCCGTTCTCGACCAGCGGCGCGATATCGAGCGTCACCTTGCCGGTTTTCGGTTCAACCCCGCCGGTGAACTTGCGGATCGCCGCCGCCATTTCCGGGCTCGCGCGAGCCGGCGAAATCGCAAGCGCGGTGACAAAAGCCGCGCCCGCGCCAATCAGCGCCCGGCGGTCGAGTTCAATCCCGGAGCGTGGTGAGAAAGGCCGTGACATCCTCGATCTCCTCCGCAGTCAGGATCGGTTTGCCGACAAAGGCAGGGCCGATCCGGTTCCCGCCCCCGGTTCGGAAATAGGGCGGCATGATGGTTTCGGCGTTGATCGCCGTGCTGTCGATCAGGCGTGCCCGCAACTGCCCTTCCGTCCAGCGCGAACCCGTGCCGGCGAGGCCCGGCGCGAGATCGCCGTGGAAACGCTCCTCCGGGAACGGTCCGGAATGGCAGAGCAGGCAGAAGCCACGCCGCCGTTCCACCACGATCTTCCGCCCATTGGCCGGATCCGCCGGACGGGATGTGGCGAGAGGCGCCGCTTCCGGCGCCGCGCCATGTTCCATCGCCTTGCCGGCCACCGGCCCTTGCGCCGCTGCCGGCAGAACCAGCATTGCCACAAGGCCGAAGGCACGCGCGCCACGCCTCATGCGCGGCGCAGATCCGCGTTCTTGAGCGGCAGCGAGCGCACGCGCTTGCCCGTGGCGGCGAAGATCGCGTTCATCACCGCAGGGGCTGCCACCGCGATGGTCGGCTCGCCCACCCCGCCCCAGAAATCGCCGGAGGGAAGGAGAATGCTCTCGACCTTCGGCATTTCGGCCATGCGCATGGCCGGGTAGGTGTCGAAATTCTCCTCGACGATCCGCCCGCCCTTCACCGTGCATTCCTGATGGAACGC
>NZ_JBJTDY010000010.1:0-67145 GCF_046092605.1 Rhabdaerophilum sp.
TGCAGGCCTGGCCCGCCTTCACGCCACCGATACTGCCATCCGAGCGATCACCGAATTTCGTGGAATATCGCGCGACACAATCGGCCTGTGCCGCCCCGAGGCTCCCCAAAAGCATCAACCCTGCCAAACTGATCAAACGCACCAGCGTGTGGCGACTTGCATGAAAGCAAGGGTTCAGCGCATACTTGCCATCGGCGCTCAGGGCGCGAAGGAGGAATTGAAATGCGTTTGATCAGTTTGGCAGGGTTGATGCTTTTGGGGAGCCTCGGGGCGGCACAGGCCGATTGTGTCGCGCATTTTCACGGGCAAGCCGGTACCCGCAGCGACGGATTGGTGACCGGAGTTCGGGTAGGGGAACCGTGCACGATCTCCGTTTATCTCGGCGGGTCGGGCCGCGTCTCGATGAGTGGCATCCAAGTGGTCCGGCCGCCGAAACATGGGGCGCTCGCTGTGCAGGGTTCTGCCCTGATCTACACCCCGCGCCAGAGCTTCCAGGGGAAGGATTCCTTTTTCGTGCGCTTCCCGATGCAAAACGACACGGGGGCGAAGCGGAAAGGTGCAGGCATCCGCTTCGCCGTGCGGAGCTGAAATCAGCTTCCGAATCCGGGCGCGAGGCGCGTATCGCTCTTAGTCTTCCACTCATCCACCGACCAGGTGCCCGCGCCCGCACCCACGATCGCCATGAGACCGCCGGTGATGGCAAGGTTCTTGAAGAAGAACAGGGCCGGCGTCTGGTCGCCCAGGTTGAAGTGGAAGATGAACGTTGCCAGCAGCGTGAAGCCGGCGAGAGCCAGCGCCGCATAGCGGCTCTGGAAGCCGACGATGAGCATCAATCCAAAGCCCAGCTCTGCAAGGATGACCAGCGGCAGCAGCGCGCCAGGAACACCCATGGCATCCATGTATTTCTGAACGCCAGCATAGCCGCCGATCTTCTGGAATCCGGCTGAGGCGAACATGAAGCCGATGGGCAGTCGGGCAAGGAGCAGCGAGGCATTGCGGATGAAAGGCGTGTTGAGCATTGGGACAAACTCCGTGATGGTAACGTCCCTCTCTATATTTGCAACAACGATCAATAAATATCAATTATCTCCATATAATTCTGTATTTTTGCATAAACACGAATTCGTGGGCTGAGCGTGTTTTAGTCGTGCTTACGCAGAAGGCCCGAATTGCTCCGGGCCTTCTGTTTCGGCTTCGTGCGCAGGATTTTCTTGGAAATCCGTCCCGCCGCCACTCATTCCGAGCTTGCCCGGAATGAGTATGGTTGACGGCTTGGGCTAGGGATGGATCAGAAATCCATCCCGCCGCCACTCATTCCGGGCTTGCCCGGAATGAGCTTGGTTGACGGCTTGGGCTAGGGATGGATCAGAAATCCATCCCGCCGCCCATGCCCGGGCCGCCCGGCATGCCGCCAGCCGGCGCATCCTTCTTCGGGGCTTCCGCGATCATGGCTTCGGTGGTGATGAGCAGGCCCGCAACCGAAGCCGCATCCTGGATCGCCGTGCGCACGACCTTGGTCGGATCGATGATGCCGGCCTTCACCATGTCGACATATTCGCCGACCTGGGCGTTGTAGCCGTCATTGTAGTTCTTCGATTCAATCAGCTTGCCGACGATAACGGCCGCGTCGTCACCGGCATTGTCGATGATCTGGCGAGCCGGCGTGGTGAGCGCCTTCTTGACGATCTCGATGCCGATCTTCTGGTCTTCGTTGGCCGGCTTCAGCTTGCCGATCGCACCGGCAGCGCGGAGCAGGGCGATGCCGCCACCCGGGAGAACGCCTTCTTCCACCGCAGCGCGGGTGGCGTTCAGCGCGTCATCCACGCGATCCTTCTTTTCCTTCACCTCGATCTCGGTCGAGCCGCCCACGCGGATCACCGCGACGCCGCCCGCGAGCTTCGCCAGACGCTCCTGGAGCTTCTCGCGGTCATAGTCCGAGGTGGTCTCCTCGATCTGTGCCTTGATCTGCGCGACGCGGCCCTCGATGTCCTTCTTCTTGCCGGCGCCATCGACGATCGTGGTGTTTTCCTTCTCGATACGCACCTTCTTGGCGCGGCCGAGATCCTTCAGCGAGATGTTCTCGAGCTTGATGCCCAGATCTTCAGAGATCATCGTGCCGGAGGTGAGGATCGCGATATCCTCGAGCATGGCCTTGCGGCGGACACCGAAGCCCGGCGCCTTCACGGCCGCGACCTTCAGGCCGCCACGGAGCTTGTTGACCACGAGCGTGGCGAGCGCTTCGCCTTCCACGTCTTCCGCGATGATGAGCAGCGGCTTGCCGGTCTGCACCACGGATTCGAGGATCGGCAGCATCGGCTGCAGCGAGGAGAGCTTCTTCTCGAAGATGAGGATGTAGGGGTCCTCGAGCTCCGCCACCATCTTCTCGGCATTGGTGATGAAATACGGCGAGAAATAACCGCGGTCGAACTGCATGCCTTCGACGACATCGAGTTCGGTCTCGGCGGTCTTGGCTTCCTCGACCGTGATCACGCCCTCGTTGCCGACCTTCTGCATCGCTTCCGCGATCATCTTGCCGACCGAGCTGTCGCCGTTCGCCGAGATGGTGCCGACCTGAGCGACTTCGTCGTTCGAGGTCACCTTCTTGGAGTTCTTCTTCAGATCCGCGACGACCGCTTCCACGGCCATGTCGATGCCGCGCTTGAGGTCCATCGGGTTCATGCCGGCCGCAACGGCCTTGGCGCCTTCGCGAACGATCGACTGGGCGAGAACGGTCGCGGTGGTGGTGCCGTCACCGGCGGCGTCGTTCTGCTTCGAGGCCACTTCGCGCACCATCTGGGCGCCCATGTTCTCGAACTTGTCGGCGAGCTCGATCTCCTTCGCGACAGTCACGCCGTCCTTGGTGATGCGCGGGGCGCCGAAGGACTTCTCGATGACGACGTTACGGCCCTGGGGGCCGAGGTTGACCTTCACCGCATTGGCGAGGAGGTCGACGCCGCGCAGCATCTTGTCGCGCGCATCGGACGAAAAACGAACGTCTTTCGCAGCCATGTTACCTTACTCCGAAATTGAGGAATTGTGCCGGGTTAATCAGGCGATCACGCCCATGATGTCGCTCTCCTTCATGATGAGGAGGTCGACACCGTCGATCTTCACTTCCGTGCCCGACCACTTGCCGAACAGCACGCGGTCGCCCTTCTTCACGTCAAGGGCCACGAGCTTGCCGCTTTCGTCACGGGCGCCTGGGCCAACGGCCACGACTTCACCCTCTTGCGGCTTTTCCTTCGCCGTATCCGGGATGATGATACCGCCCTTGGTCTTCTCTTCGCTGTCGATGCGCTTCACGACCACACGGTCATGCAGGGGACGAAACTTCATTTTGAACTTCCTCTTGAAGGCTTCGTAAGAAGGCGGGGCGCGGTTCGCGGGGGATTTCCGGGACCCATGGGGCCAGAACCGAATTCATCCTCGACGCGAGACACCCCTTCGTGAAACCAGTTAGCACTCATAATTGATGAGTGCCAACGGCATATGGCGATGAGCTTGGCGGGTGTCAAGATGGCATGGTGGCTGAAGTCGCAGGCGGCAAATGCGGTTTTCACCCGTGCCTGACCGGCACGGGGGAAAGGCCGGAAATCGACCCTTCAGCCGCCCTTCGCGCGCATGGCAATGACCGTCCCCGAGATCACCAGCATCGCGCCAACCAGCGTCGCGATGCCCGGCACCTCTCCGAAAAACCCGTAGCCGAGGATGGCCGCCATCACGAGGGCGGAATATTCGCTTGGCGCCAGCCGCGAGGCCTCCGCCCGCTTGAAGGCATTGGCAAGCAGCATGTGGCCGCACAGGCCGAGCCCGCCGATGGCGAGGAACAGCCAGAGGTCGCTACCGAGCACCGGTTGCCAAACCCACCAGGCGGGACCGACAAGCAACAGGGTCGGCACGGTGGTCTGGAACAGCACGATGATGATCAGCGCATCCTGCTGGGCACGCTGGCGCAGCAGCACGAGGCCGAAAGCATAGCTGATGGCCGAACCCACCGCCGCGAGCACGCCGGGAAGGTGCAGGGCCGCGCTGATGAGCGGCCCGCCCGTGGTCAGCCCATGGCCGAAGGTCATCACCAGCATGCCGACGAAACCCAGCCCCAGGCCGCTGAAGGTTTCGCGGCGGATCGCCTCGCCGAGGATCACTGCGCCAAAAAGGGCGAGAAAAAGCGGCGAGAGGAAGGAGAAGGCGATGGTTTCCGCCAGCGGCAGGGTCTGCAGCGCATAGAAGAAGCTTGTCGCGGTGATGAGGCCGATCACGCCGCGCAGGCTGTTCACGCGCATCGTCTCCTTGGATGGAAAGGCCGGGCGAAGGATGGCCAATGCGGCGACAGTCCAGATCGTGCCGGCCAGAAACCGCAGGAAGGCCAGCTGGAAGGTAGGATAGCGCGCGCCCACCGCCTTGATGACCGCATCCATGATGCAGAGCACGGCGATGCCGGCGAGGGCCAGCAGGAAGGGCAAGGGAAGACGCAGCTTCATGACAGCAGCGATCCCAGCGCCTGCCAGATCAGCCGCGCCCCGCCGATGATCAGCAGCGCATTCGTCGCCAGCATGATGCCCTCATAGGAGAGGCGATGATGGATGCGCAGGCCAAGCCAGACGCCGAATGGCACGATGGGCGCATAAAGCAGCGCCCCCGCCAGCGTTTCGGGCCGCGCCATCAGCAGCATGCCATAGGGTCCAAGCTTGAGGATGTTGCCGATGGTGAAGACGGCCGCCGTGGTGCCCACGAACAGCGTTTTCCCGAGGTTTCGACGCATCAGATACATCGTGACCGGCGGACCGCCGGAATGCGCGATGAAGGTGGTGAAGCCGGAGGCTGCCCCGGCGATGAAACCCAGCGGGGTGCTGGCAGGCTTGCCTTGCCCCCGCGGCTTGCCGCGCCGCTTCCAGAACCAGTGCAGCGCGAAGGCGAGGCTGATCGTGCCGATCATCAGCGCCACAAGCCGCGGATCGACGCTCGCAAAGGCAAGCCAGCCGACCCCCAGCCCCAGCAGAAGACCCGGCAGCAGAACGCGCAGATCCGGCTTCGACCAGGAGGAGGGGCCGAAGGTGCGCAGGGTGAACATGTCCATCATCGAGATGAGCGGCGCCACGATGATCGCCGCGCCGATGGGATCCGTGATGAGCGAGAGCATCGGCACGCCCAGCGAGGCCGCGCCACCCCCGAACGCTCCCTTCGAGGCCGCAATGACAAAGACCGTCACCCCGCCGATCAGCCAGAAGGCCGGGCTCGCAGCCTGTTGGCTCAGGGCAGCGGAGAGCTGTTCGAAGAAAGGCAAAGGCCGGTCTCGGTCGGGGAGGGCCGGAGGAAACCGGCGACGAATCCGAGACTAGTGGAGGCTGAGGGACCTCGCAATCGAGCAGCGGCTGCTTTGTGGCCACCTTTTGCGAAATCCTGCCTTTAGCTTGCGCGCGAGTGCAATTAAAAATTTCAAGATACTGAAATCCTGAGCCTTTTTCGTTTCCGCGCGGGCCGGGCTCGGGCTGGTGCTGGTGCTGCTGATGCGAACCCGGGCGCTGGCGTTTCGATTGCCCGCTTCGATCGTTCCCACCTTCACTCCGGTGATTTCCTTGGCACCTGCCATCCTGCTCCTGGCCTCGCGCCTGGATCGCGCCGGATCGCGCGCGCTCATGGCCAAGCTGCGCGCGGGAACGAAAAACGGGGCCTTGCCGCCCCGTTCCGAAAATTGATCCGAACTGTCCTGCTCAATGGAACAGGGCGTCGATCGCGTCCTGATCGACATGGTCTTCGGCATTGACCGGAACCGGGCCGGTGAGAAGGGCAGCCGAACCTTCGGTCTCGCGCTCTTCCTCCTGCGTCTGGATTTCCTGTTCGATAAGTTCGTGCAGCGCCTGCAGGCCACCCCAGGCATCGATCATCTTGTGGATGCGGCTCTCCACGAAGTTCAGCGTTTCCACCACGCGGCGCACCCGCTGGCCCGAAAGATCCTGGAAGTTGCAAGCCATGTAGATGATGGTCACCTTGTCGGCGATGTCGTTTGCCAGCCCCTTGCAGGCCTCGAGCGTTGTCTCGCTCTGGATGGCACCCGCCATGGTCTCGATGGATTCGGCCGCAGCGAGGATGTCGTTCGCGGCAGCCTCGGTCTGCGAGACCACCGTCTCGAGTTCGAGCGCAGCAACCTCCACACCACCGATATTGTGGCCAACCTTCAGGGCCGCAAGCTCCTTCTTGGTGCCCGCAATGGCGCTCTCGATCTCGGTCATGTCCACCTTGAGGCTCGCGAAGGACCGCAATTCCTCGCGGTAATTCTCCTTGAGGTTTTCCAGCACGCCGTAGAGCGGTTCGATCATCATGCGCAGGGCGCGGACCTCGTCGAGCACGGCGGTGGAAGATGCGGCCGTTTCGATGCGGGGAATGACCGGCATTTCGGGGATTGCGACCGGAGCCGCCTCGAACGCGACAGGCGAGACCTCCGGAGTGGGGCGACCGGAGCCGCCTTCAATGCGGAATTTGCGCTGGGGAATGCTCATGGGACTTCGAAACGCCGCTGCTGGATTTGCGAAAAGTGTCCTTTACCGTTGCGCGCCACGAGTTAAACAGTGGTTCACGCCGATGGCCCGCGAACATCACTGTTCCGTCATCATGAACAAGGCGTTTCCGCATAATCCTTTCATGATTCATTAGTATTGTTTTTAAAAGAAAATGAAAAACCTGATCATAAGAATATGTTAATCATGAATATTTGCCGTCCAGCGACCGTTGAAAAATATTTTCATTCTCGTTTGCCGCCAACGCCGCGTGGCGGCGGTTCTCCAGTCCTTTCTGGGCTGGGTGGGAAAGGGTGTCTCATGTCTCGCGTCGCTTCCGCTTTTGCCGCCTTGCTGCTCGCCTCGGTTGCCGTCCTGCCGGCACAGGCAGACCCCTATCGCGGCACCTCGCGGATGGGCGGCGGCTTCATCGAATTCCTGATGACGGGTGCTGTGCCCTCGCATCGGCAAGGCGCTCCCGTCATGGCCCGCCCGGCCGTGCCGGATGCGTTGCCGCGTCATGCCGGGCGCGGCCGTGCGATCGACCTGCCGGTGCAGGGCTCCCGCCAGCTCGCCGCGCTGCCCGATGAGAGCCAGTTTATCCAGCGCCGCGATGATGCGCGCATCCATCCTGAGGTTGAACCGCAATTCGAGCGACAGGAAGTGACCTATCACGGCCCGCATGGCCCGGGCACGATCGTGATCGATACGCCGAACCGGTTCCTCTATCTCGTGCAGGGCGATGGCCGCGCGCTGCGCTATGGAATCGGCGTGGGTCGTCCGGGCTTCGAATGGGCGGGCGTTAAATCCATCACCCGCAAGGCGGAATGGCCGGATTGGCGGCCGCCGGCGCAGATGCTGAAGCGTCGCCCGGATCTCCCGCCCTTCATGTCGGGTGGTCCCGATAATCCGCTCGGCGCGCGGGCGCTCTATCTTGGCTCGTCGCTTTATCGCATTCACGGCACCAACGAGCCGGAAACGATCGGCCGCGCGGTTTCCTCGGGCTGCATCCGCATGAACAACGAGGATGTCATTGATCTCTATGACCGGGTGAAGGTCGGCACGCGGGTCGTGGTCATCTGAATTCCATCACACTCTACCGGCCCGCCGGAGTGAAAAAAGGCCCCGCGGATTTGCTGCGGGGCCTTCATCATCTCATTTGAAGGAGCGGCGGCGATCATGCCTCGAAGCTGTCGTCGCCATAGCCGCCATCATCCCAGTTGGCATCCGACACATGGTCGTGGCCCTGCTCCTCTTCCTGCGGGGCATTTTCCTGCGGCGTATGCCCGGACGGGACGGCCGCTGCATTGGCAGCCCCGCCACCCAAGGCTGAAGACAGGATCGAGCCGAGCACCATGCCGCCGGCCACGCCAGTGGCGGCTGCCGCGGCCGTGCCGAGGAAGCCCATGCCCTGGCGCTGCGGCTGGCCCCATGGGCCGGGTGCCGCGGCTCGAGGCTGCCCACCCCACGGACCGGCCGGGGCCTGAAGCGGCGCCTCGCGACGCTGGCCATAGGCCGGCACGTTTTCCGGTGGACGTTGCTGGCCGCCACCGCCGAAAAGGCCCGACAGGAAACCGCCGCCGGAAGCCGGCTGCTGCGGTCGCGCGCGCAATTCCGCGACTTCGGCCTGAAGCTGCTCGATCTGTTGCTGCTGGTTCAGCAGCGCCTGTTCCTGCACGTAAACCGACTGGGCCAGTGCATAGGTCGCATAGGGCTGTTTCTGAACGAGGTCCCCGATATAGCGCTCCGCTTCCGGGTCGCGCGGCTGGTTTGCAACGTTCTTCAGGCGGTCGAAAATACCGTCAATCACCTGACGCTCTTGCGGGTTCATCCCTTCCTCCATTTCGCCGCCCGGTTGCTCCCAAGAGGACGGCGTGACGCATCAGATAGAGGCGAATTGCGACATTTTCAGTGGCAACCAGACCCGTCCGAAAGGTTTATTTTGCCAGCCCGAGGCGTTTCAGCCGTTTGAGGCCGCGCGGCGTCACCTCTTCCAGCGTCGCCACTTCGTGCCACCGCACGGCCGAAACCTCCTCGAGCTGTGCGACAAGCGGGGAAGCCGGATCTGCCACGAACAGGAATTGCAGGTCGTGATGCAGATGCGGCCGCTCGCCCCGGCTCGCCTTGCCCGGCACGGCATGGCTGTCGATGAGGAAGGGCCGGTCCGCCTTTCCGTGCCAGGGGTGAAGCGGCGGCGCGGAAAGGCCTGTTTCCTCCTCCGCTTCTCGACGTGCCGAAAGCCAGAAGGTTTCGGCCGGTTCGTAATGCCCGCCGGGTTGCAGCCAGCGCTTCAGGGTCTTGTGGTCGATCAGCAGGGTCTCGGTGCCATCCGGCGACAGGAGGATCGCGCTGGTCGTCACGTGGCCGGGATAGGTGTCGCGACTGTCGAGCGCGTGCTGCTGGTCGATCTGCCAAGTGAGCACCGGCAGCCATTCATCGCTTTCCGCCTCATGGGCGAGATAAGTTTCGACAATCGCACGCAGGCGGGAGAGGAATTCAGACATGAAAGAGGCTCACGGGTCAGAAGAGCCGCAACGCTAGAGCCAACTCCGACCTGATTGAAAGAGGCCGTCCGCTCTCATTTCCGATTATGTCGCGCATTTTCTTCGACCAACCGGTATCCAATGGATCGGAAAATGCTCTGGAACATTTTCAAGCGAAGCGGAGGCCCGTTCGCATGAAGACGATGCGTCGAGAAAAATGAGAGCCGGGCGGTGAAAGGGAATTCACCGAACCGGCTCCAGTCGATTCTTCCGGCAGTTGGATCAGACGATCTTCTGGTAGGCCGGAACCGTCAGGAAGTCTTCGAACCTCGACGCGAGCGAAAGGTTGCGGAAAAGCTCGATGGCCTCGGGGAAGCGGCCCTTTTCGAAGGCCTCCGCCCCCACTTCGCCCTTCACCCGCTCCATCTCTTCCTTGAGGCAGGTTTCGAACAGCCCGGGCGAGGCCTTCGTGCCATCCACGAAATCCAGGCCGTACTTCACCTGCTGCCAGATCTGCGCGCGGGAGATCTCGGCGGTCGCTGCATCTTCCATCATGTTGTAGATCGGCACGGCGCCGCGGCCGCGCAGCCAGGCCTCGATATATTGCACGCCCACGCGGATATTCTCGCGGAAACCCTCGATGGAACGCGTGCCGGCATGAACTTCCAGCAGATCCTTCTCGGCAATGTTCACATCATTGCGCGCGACGCCGAGCTGATTGGGCTGCGGCATCAGGCGGTTGAACACCTCCATCGCCACCGGAACGAGATCGGGATGCGCGACCCAGGTGCCGTCATGACCGTCGCCGGCCTCGCGCTCCTTGTCGGCGCGCACCTTGGCGAAGGCCGCCTCGTTGGCCGCGGGGTTGTTCTTCACCGGGATCTGCGCCGCCATGCCGCCCATCGCGAAGGCGCCGCGCTTGTGGCAGGTCTTGATCAGCAGCAGCGAATAGGCGCGCAGGAAGGCCTTGCCCATCACCACCTGGCTGCGATCCGGCAGCGCGTAATCCTTCTGCGCGGCGAGCTTCTTGATGAAGGAGAAGATGTAATCCCAGCGCCCGCAATTGAGGCCGACGATATGATCCTTCAGTTCGAACAGGATCTCGTCCATCTCGAAAGCCGCGGGCAAGGTCTCGATCAGCACGGTCGCCTTGATGGTGCCGACCGGCAGGCCGAGCGCCTTCTGGGCCATCACGAAGACATCGTTCCACAGCCGCGCCTCGAGATGGCTTTCGAGCTTCGGCAGGTAGAAATAGGGGCCTGAGCCCGCGGCAATCTGCTTCTTCGCGTTGTGGAAGAAACAGAGGCCGAAATCGAAGAGCGAACCGGAGCAGGGCTCGCCATCGATCTCGAGATGGCTCTCGTCGAGGTGCCAGCCACGCGGCCGCACGATCAGCACGGCCGGGTTCGGACCAAGCTTGTAGGCCTTGCCCGATGCGGGATCGGTAAAGTCGATCTTGCCGTCCCAGCGATCCTTCAGGTTGATCTGGCCCTCGATATTGTTCGACCAGGTCGGGGAATTCGCATCCTCGAAATCGGTCATGAAGACCTTCGCGCCGCAATTCAGCGCGTTGATCACCATCTTCCGATCGACCGGGCCGGTGATTTCCACGCGGCGATCAAGCAGGTCATGCGGAATTGGAGCCACGCGCCATTCGCCGGAGCGGATGGCGGCGGTCTCCGGCAGGAAGCGCGGCAGCTCGCCGGCATCGAAGCGCTTCTGGCGCTCGGCGCGAGCGGCCAGCAATTCCTTGCGGCGACTATTGAAGGCGCGCTGCAGGCTTGCCACGAAATCGAGGGCGTCCCTGGTCAGAATCTCTTCATAGCGGGCAGCCATCGCGCCCCGGATTGCGATCGTAGCCACCAGAAGACCCCTTCATGAACCTGACCCGGAAAAATCGGACGCATCATCCGCAGAAATGTTTTTTTCGCAAGACGACTTATTGTGACGGGACTGCTTCCGTTCCGGAAAGAATGGAAAGGTTCCGAAAATTGCGAGGCCCACAGCGCAAAAAAAGGGCAGCCCGCAGGCTGCCCTTGATCGATCGACGTCTGGTCGCCCGCGGGTTACGGTTACGGAGCGGTCTTGGTGGTCAGCGTCGTGCCGATATTGGTGAAGGCCGTCTGCAGGCTGCCCGAGAAGGTCGAGAGCGCGGCAATGACGGCGGCGGCCATCAGGGCGGCGATCAGCGAATACTCGATCGCGGTGGCGCCGGACTCGTCCTTCACGAAACGGTTGAAAATCGACATGGTGTGCTCCTTTTGATTTGCTCCAAAGGTCTTCGGCGACCTGTCCTCTCGGAAAAAGTCTTATGCCGGAACCAAAGCGAACTTAGCCCCGGGATGTTGCACGACCGTTAACACGACCAACAATCGGGAAATAATTCAGGGAAGGAAGGCAGCTTGGTTAAAACAATCAAAAACCGATTATCACTTCTCTGCAATTACAAAAAGCAATATTTCGTTTGTTGTTTCAAATTTTGATGATTGATACTATAATTATGGTGTGATTGAGCCGGATAATAACCGCTAAAAGACCGTTAACATGAGTATTTTATTTAGAAAATCTCACGTCGTTTCGCAGTGGAGGTCGCTTGTTCAAGGGTCGATCTGTCTGACAGGCGAACGAAACGCCCGATCGCCACCCGGCGATGCTTCCCTGCCGCGCTGAAAAAGCGGGCGCTTTACCGAAAATTCACCCTGATTTGCCATTGCTTGGTCTCGGCGGTCCCCTGTATGGGCCTGCCCATTGCGAGAGGTGTGCGATGTCCCGGCTCCGTCTTCCTGCCCTTGGCGTGATGCTGGCGGCGATGGCCCTCGGCGCGCCGGCCTCTGCCAAAGAGACCGGCCCCGACCAGATCGGCGTTTTCCTCGATCAGGCGAAGCTCCTGAAACTGCCGACCGGCACGGAAACGATCATTGTCGGCAATCCAGCCATCGCGGATGTCACGGTTCAACGCAACGGCGTGCTCATCATCACCGGCCGCATGCCCGGCCGCACGAATTTCATCGCGCTCGATACGAACGGCACGATCATCTCGGAATCCTTCGTGTCGGTTTCCGCTCCGCCGGATCATGGCCTGCTGGTGATGCGCGGCCTTGATTCCGCGCATTACCATTGCTCGCCGAAATGCCAGCCGACTGTCGCGCTCGGAGACGAGGAAAAGCATTTTGGTCGCGCTGCGGACCAGAGCCTTCGTCGGGATGCTCTCGCGAACCAGAGCAGCGCCGCGGGCACGAGGCGGTGATGTTACTCCCCTGCCCCTGAAGAAACGATAGCGCGTTTCGTGCGTGCGACAGGCCCATGATCGCGGCCGGCAAGAAAAGCGTGAATAATCGGTAAAACGTTCACGCAGCCTTTTCGTGGTCCCCCGCAACTGAAAGTCAAGTTGCTCTTGGTATGTCTATTCCCAAGGGCGGTTGAAGCTGGCGACGTGCTTCCCGTGACACCTTGGAAGGAACGGAGCGAAGGCATGGCGGAAAGATCCGAATCCAGGCGCGCGAGCAAGGGCCGACGGAGCTTGCGCAAGTTCGTGCGCAATCGCACCGGCACCACGGCCGTTGAATTTGCGATGATCTCACCTCTGTTCTTCGGTTTCCTGTTCGCCATTCTCGAAACGGGAACGCTGTTTCTGCGCACGACGGCCATCGAGGCGGGTGTCGAGGAGGCCAAGCGCCTCACGATGACGGGCCAGGTGGCCGGCTCCGGCAATGGCGCGGCGCAGCTGGCGGCCTTCCGGGCGGGCTTCTGCAATCAGGTTGGCTGGATCATCCCCTGCGAACAGGTGCAGTTTGATGTCCGCGCGTTCAACACCTTCGGCGTTGCGGCCATGCCGAACCCGGTCAAGAACGGGGCCTTTGACCCCGGTGGCCTGCAATTCAACCCCGGACAGCCCTGCCAGATCGTGGTCATTCGCGCCTATTATGAAGCACAGGGGCTGACAGCCATGATCCGCAACGATGTGGCGAGCCTCAACAATGGCAGGGTTCTGCTTGGGGGCTCTGCCGCCTTCAAGAACGAGCCCTTTGGGGCGTGTTGAGGGGTCCAAGATGATGATTAGATCCTTTTCCCGCCCTCTCCGCCGCTTCTCTCGTGCCACTGGACGTTTGCTGGGCCGCTTTGGAAAAAGCCGCTCCGGCGTCGCGGCCACCGAGTTCGCGCTGATGGTTCCGGCCATGGTGATGGTCTGGGTCGGCATGGTGGTCGCCACCGATGCGCTGACCGCCGACAAGAAGGTGACCCTGCTCACCCGAACCCTCGCGGACATGACGACTCAGATGCAGGCCGTGAGCCAGGCGGACATGGATTCGATCTTCCAGGCCACGGAGGCGGTGCTGTGGCCGCAACCGGCCGAGCGGATCGGCATGCGCGTGACTTCCTTCGACATTGATGGTTCGGGCAAGGTGTTCGTGGATTGGTCGGTGGTTCCAACCAACTCGGCCCTGCGGGGTGATTTCACCGCGCTCGCGCGGTGCTCGACCTCGAATCTCGTGCCGGTCGGCCTCAGGACGGCGCGCACCTCGATCGTCCATGCCGAAGTGAATATGCGCTATCAGGCATCTGTCGCGACGCAGGTCGTGGATGAGTTGTTCAAGGGAGCGGCCTCGGGCGGCGAGATGCCGCTCGGCGATCGGCTCTTCATGCGCTCTCGCCAGGCCAACAAGGTGCAATTCAACCCTGCTCCCGCCGGACCCTGCCCTGGCTTCGTGAACTGACAAGAAAAGCGCGCCCGGCTCGCTCCGGGGCGAGAGTTGGTAGCAGTGAGTGGACTTGAACCACCGACCTCAGCATTATGAGTGCCGCGCTCTAACCAGCTGAGCTACACTGCCAACCTTCGGGACCCTTAGAAGCGCCGGCCTTGCCATGTCAAGTCCGGCAAATCCTTCAGGCCCGAAAAGCGCCTCACGCCGCCAGCGGCGCGCGATCCGCCCGCCGATCCTTCAACCGGATGAGCGTGAAATAGTGGATCGGCCCATGCGGGTCGACGTCATGAACCTCGAATCCGCGGCTCGCCGCCCAGTCGCGCAGGCGTTGCAGCGGGAAATTTGCGCGCCAGCCGAGTTTTTTGGCGATCGGCGCCACCACGGTTTCGAAGGCCGCCATCGGGCCCTTTTCCGCGCCGATGTGGTTGACCAGAACAATCTCGCCCCCCGGCCGCAGCACGCGCATGAATTCATCGAGTGCGGCTTCCGCGTCGGGCACCAGCGTGATCATGAACATGCCGGCCACCGCATCGAAGGTGCCATCCCGGAAACCGAGACGGCAGGCATCCATCACCGCGAGCCCGGTGATGTTCTTCAGGCCCTGCGCTGCGATCTTTTCCTCGGCCTTGTGCAGCATGGGCTTCGAGAGGTCGATCCCGGTTACCTGCGCCTCGGGCGGATAATAGCCGAGCGCCAGGCCGGAACCCACGCCAACTTCCAGCACGCGCGGGCCGTTTTCCATCGCGGCGCTGACGGCCTTGAGCTGCGAAGGCCGGAGCATCTTGTGATAGACCCGATCGTAGAAGGGCGCCCATTTCTCGTAGGCTTTGGTGATGGTCGAGAGCGACACATCCTTCACGGTGCTGGAATCTTGCATGCGGAGCTCCAGAAAAGCGATTTAGGAAAGGGCTGAAACGGCTTCGCCGGCAGGCGCCAAGGGGATTCGCCCCTCGGGCTGCCGCATGATGGTGCCGCCGCCGAGCACGCGCGCGCCGGCGCCATCGCCGCCATAGAAAACGCATGCCTGTCCGGGCGCGACGCCCTCCTCGCCATCGAAAATCTCGACGACGATGCCACGCTCGTCCTGCCGCAGCATGGCGGGTTTCGGGGCTCGCGTGGAACGCACGCGGGCATGGATGGCGAGGCCCTCGGATGGGATCGGCGTATCGCCGAGCCAGTTCACATCACGCAGCGGGATCTCGCGCAGGGCGAGCGCCTCACGCGGTCCAACGATCACTTCGGAACGGTCGGCATCGACCCGGATGACATAGAGCGGCTCGCGCGCGGCGATACCGAGGCCGCGCCTCTGGCCGATGGTGAAGCGGAAGGTGCCCTCATGCTGGCCAAGCACACGGCCATCGAGATGGCGGATCGCGCCAGGCCGGTCCGCCTCCGGCTTCAGCTTGCGCACAAGTTCCGCGTAGTTACCGGAAGGCACGAAGCAGATATCCTGGCTATCAGCCTTGTCCGCATTGGAAAGGCCGATTTCGCGGGCAATGGCGCGCGTCTCGGATTTGGTCATTCCGGCGAGGGGAAAGCGGAGCCGGGCAAGCTGCGGCTTCGTGGTCGCGAACAGGAAGTAGCTCTGGTCGCGATCGAGATCGATCGGCCGAAACAGCCCGCGCCCACCGCCCTCCAGCGCGCGGCTCTCCACATAATGCCCCGTCGCGAGGCAATCGGCATCGAGTTCCCCGGCAAAGGCCAGAAGATCGCGGAACTTCACGGTGCGATTGCACTCGACGCAAGGAATGGGCGTTTCGCCGCGTGCATAGCTGTCGGCGAAACTCTCGATCACGTCCTCGCGGAAGCGGCTTTCGTAATCGAGCACGTAATGCGGGATGCCGAGCTGCTGGGCGACATTGCGCGCATCCTGGATGTCCCGCCCCGCGCAGCAGGAGCCGGCGCGATGCGTCGCGGCGCCATGATCATAGAGCTGAAGGGTGATGCCGATCACCTCGTAGCCGGCGCGCGCCAACAGAGCCGCAACGACCGACGAATCAATGCCGCCGGACATCGCGACAACCACGCGAGTCTTCTCTGCAGGCTTGGCAATGTCCAGTCCGTTCAGAGTCATTGGCATCTCGCCGGAATTCAAGGGTCCGGGAACGATCCGTTGCATAAGCCTTTTGGGACGAATGTTCCAGTCTTGCGGGCAAGAACCGGCAGAATTTGCCCGGTTGCGGTGATGCAGGAAGCAGCTTCTCCGCTCAGGGTGAAAAAGATACAGTAAAAACAATGGCTTGAAATGCTGTCTCTGGTGGCCCTGGCCTTGCATGGCTGGCCGCAGAGTTCATTTCCCGTGTTGCAGGATGCCATGATCGAGATCGCTTCGCCTTCCTCGTTCCCGTCCGTTGCCGAACCTGTTCCTCAAGGACAGCGGGATACCAAGCCGCGCTCGGAACAGTTTCCGGGCGTGCCCTTCGGCTCGCTCGTGTCTCAAGCCGCGCAGAACGGCCAGCGACCCGCCCAGATGAAGGATGAAGCGCCCGTGCCGCGCACCCCGACGGCCGAAGAGGAGGCACGCGCGACGGCGCGGCGCGAGGCTCGCGAGGGGGTTCAGCAGTCTCGCGAGAAGCCCGGCCCGGCGACCGAGGCCCCAGCCGAAAAGGGCCGCGTGGAAAAGGCTGCCCAGCCGGCTGATGCCGAAAAGGCGGCGGAAAAGGCGGCGGAAAAGGCTGCCGAGCCGGCTGACGACGAAAAGGCGGCGGAAAAGGCTGCCCAGCCGGCCGATGCCGAAGTGGAGGCGCAAACGGCTCCGGTCGCGGTGGAAGCGACGCCCGATCCCGCTCTCGCCCCGCCGGCGATCGAAAAGGCACCGGAGCCGGCCCTTGCCGTTCCGGTTCCCGGTGTGCCGGCCGCGAATGGTGAAGCCGAAGGCGAGAATCCGGCCATCGCGGCAGGCGTGGCGCGCTCTGCCGCCATGTTGGCCGAGACCCCGGCTGCCGCTGTTCTGACGACACTTGCGAAGGGCGAGATTCCGGCTGGTGACGCCGAAATCCCCGCGGGCTCCAAGGGCTCGGCTGATCTCATCGCGCTGATGCAGGCCCGGACGGGTGAAACGGCCACCAATGCCGCGATGCAGGCCGATCAGGCCGCAACGCGCGCGGAGGTCTCGAAGGTCAATTTCGCCGATTGGATCAACGAATTCGCCCTCGCCCAGGGTGCGATGCATCGTTCCGGCGATCTGGTCGGCAGCCTCGACCGGGCTCTGGCCGCAATCCCGACCGCGCATGCGGGACAGGACGCGCTTCGGCCGACACCGTTGCAGATGCTGCCGATCGAGATCGGCATGCAGGCCGTGCGCGGGGTCAAGACCTTCCAGATCCGGCTCGATCCGGCGGAACTCGGCCGCGTGGACGTGAAACTCGAGTTCAAGGAAGACGGCGAGGTGAAGGCCAGCCTCGTCGTGGACCGTGTCGAGACGCTGG
Source organism: Rhabdaerophilum sp. (assembly GCF_046092605.1). Taxonomy (NCBI): domain Bacteria; kingdom Pseudomonadati; phylum Pseudomonadota; class Alphaproteobacteria; order Hyphomicrobiales; family Rhabdaerophilaceae; genus Rhabdaerophilum; species Rhabdaerophilum sp. The sequence goes on from NZ_JBJTDY010000010.1 coordinate 17,109, forward strand.
CCATGCTGAAGCGTGACGCGCCGACCCTCCAGCAGGCCTTCGAACAGGCGGGCCTGCGCCAATCGCCGGATGGCCTGAGTTTCCAGCTCCGGGGGGAGCAGCAGGGTCGAGATGGCCAGCGCGAGAATGGCGCCGAGGGCAAGTCCGACTGGGCCGCTGACAGTGAAGAGGCGGGTGCGCAGCGCCCGGCCGAGTTTGTGATGCGTCGCGTGATGATCCCCAATTCCAGCCTCGACCTCGTCGTCTGAACGAGGAGGAGAAAAACATGACTTCGATCACCAACCTGCCGAGCCTTGCATCGTCAAACACGGCAAGCAAAACGAGCACGGCATCCAGTTCGCTCGCCAATTCCCGGACCGGGATCGCGAATAATTTCGACCAGTTCCTGCAGCTGCTCACCACGCAGCTCAAGAACCAGTCGCCGCTCGACCCGCTGGATACGAACCAGTTCACCCAGCAGCTCGTGCAATTCGCAGGCGTCGAGCAGCAGCTGCGCACCAACGAGACGCTGGCCTCGCTGGTGACGGCCAACAGGGTCAACAACGCCACCTCGGCGCTCGGCTTCGTCGGGGCGAACGTCACGGTCGACCGCAAGGGCAGCCCGATGCAGAACAGCCAGGTGAAGTGGCTGATGAATGCCCCGCGCGCCGGCACGGCCTCCGTGACCATCAAGGACAAGGACGGCAAGACCGTCCATGTCGGCTCGAAGACACTCACGGCCGGCGAGCAGGAATTCGTCTGGGACGGCAAGCTGCCCGGCGGCTCCCAGGCTGCGGAGGGCGAATACACCATCTCCGTTTCGGCCCAGGATACGGCCTTGAAGGTGATGGAAGTGAAGCCGTTCATGCTGGCCCGCGTGGACAGCGTCGACGTCTCCGGCAGCAGCCCGCGGATCAAGGTCGGCAGCCTCGATCTGGCCCTGACGGATGTCAAAACGATCCGTCGCAACTGATCGCCCCCATTTAGCCGTTTTTTAACAGGCGGCTCTGTATGTTGGCGGGAGTAATTGTAGCGTTTTGTGAGCGTACCCGATGAGTGAGCCGCTTCGCCCGCGTGTGAAGTATGTGATCGGACCCGATGGCAGCCCCCTGACCATCGCCGATCTTCCGCCTCCCGAGACCCGTCGTTGGGTCATCCGTCGCAAGGCGGAAGTTGTCGCGGCGGTCCGTGGCGGCCTGCTCTCGCTCGAGGAAGCGTGCAGCCGCTATACGTTGACAGTGGAGGAATTCCTCTCCTGGCAACATTCCATCGACAGCCACGGGCTGGCTGGCCTGCGCACCACGCGCATCCAGCATTATCGCCAGTAAGCGGTCTTTTCCGCCGGCTTCCTCTACCCCGCCTCGCCGGCGGGCGTTCTCGCATCTTGCGGGCGTCTCTCAACCGCCCCGCGCCGCCACCATCTGCCGCGCGACGCGGATCGCCTCGCCGAGGCTTGACGGGTCCGCAATGCCCCTGCCGGCAATGTCGAAGGCGGTGCCATGGTCGACGCTGGTGCGGATGATCGGCAGGCCGACCGTCACGTTCACGCCCTTTTCAATGCCGTTGAGCTTCACCGCGATCAGCCCCTGATCGTGATATTGCGCGACCACGATGTCATAGGCGCCGCGCCGGGCCTGCATGAAGACCGTATCGGGTGGGAAGGGGCCATGCACGTCGAGGCCTGCGCTGCGCGCTTCCGCGATGGCCGGCGCGATGATCTCGATCTCCTCGCGCCCGAAGAGCCCACCTTCGCCCGCATGCGGGTTCAAGCCGGCCACGGCGATGCGCGGCTTGGCGATGCCCAGGGCACGGCAGGCCTGATCCGCGAGACGGATGGTGCGCAGCTCGGTCTCGTGGGTCACACGGCGGAGAGCTTCCGCGAGCGAGACATGGATGGACACGAGAATGACGCGCAGCCTCTCATCCGCGAGCATCATCCCGAAATCGCGCGCGCCGGTTTCATGCGCGAGAATTTCCGTATGGCCGGGAAACGGCACCCCGGCTGCGTGAAGGGCTTCCTTGTGGATGGGAGCCGTGACGATTCCGCTCACCTGATTGGCCTTCGCAAGGCGGATGGCCGCGAGAATCGCCGCATAGGCAAGCTTCCCGGCGCGCGCATCGACCTTGCCATAGGGAAGATCGGCCGGGAGCGACCCCACCGGCAGCACAGTCATGCGTCCGGCCGGGGCCGGTATCGGGCCTTCGACGCACTCCACCGGGATTTCGGCGCCGATCATTCGAATTGCGCGTTCCATCTGCGCCAAATCGCCAACCACAATCAGATCCCGAGGCTTTTCGGCCGCGAAATGCCGCGCGATGATCTCGGGTCCGATGCCGGCGGCATCGCCCATGGTGATGGCGAGGGGAGGAATGCGGGTCATGGAGCCTCTCTCCGGGGCGTTGAGATCCGGAATCTGAAACCACTCTCCGAAAAAAAGAGCGGCAGTTAACCGTGCGGTAACCAACCACCGGGCAAATCTTGCCTAGCGCGGGAAGAACTCTCGGCGCAACGGGTCCTGCGATCGAGCAGGATAAGATCATTCGAAGGTGAGAACCGTGAACGCGATCCTCGATATCGTGAACAAGCTGGGACCGCAGCGTCTTGTGGCGATGGGCGCGGTGACGCTCGCGCTTGTCGGCTTCTTCGCCTTTCTCCTCATCCGCATGTCGCAGCCCCCGATGGGCGTGCTCTTCTCCGAGCTGTCGATGCAGGACGCGAACACCATCACGCGGGAACTCGATTCAAAGGGCGTCAGATACGAACTGCGCGGCGACGGGCAGACAGTGATGGTGCCGCGCGATTCGATCAGCCGCCTGCGCATGGAATTCGCCTCAAAGGGCGTGCCGATGGGCGGCACGGTCGGCTACGAGATCTTCGACAAGGGCGACAGCTTCTCCTCGACCACCTTCGTGCAGGGCATCAACCAGCTCCGCGCGCTGGAAGGTGAACTGGCGCGCACGATCCGCACCATCGACCGGGTGCAGAATGCCCGCGTGCACCTCGCCATCCCCGAGAAGAAGCTGTTCCAGCGGGATGCACAGGAACCGCGCGCCTCGATCGTGCTGAAATTGCGCGGCGAACTCGATGCCGGCCAGATCCGCGCCATCCGCCACCTCGCGGCCACGGCCGTGCATGGGCTGAAGCCGGAGAAGGTGTCGATCGTGGATGAATCGGGCCGCCTGCTCGCCGATGGCGCGGGTGCCGATGCCGATACGGCCGCGATCGCAGCCGACAAGCAATCGAGCTACGAGCGTCGCCTGAAGGGGCAGGTCGAGGAGATCGTGGCGAGCGTGGTCGGCCGTGGCCGGGCCCGCGTGCAGGTTGCCGCCGAGATGGATTTCAACCGCATCCAGCAGGTGACGGACAATTTCGATCCCGAGAGCCGTGTCGTGCGCTCCACGCAGACCCGCACCGAGAACCAGCAGAGCACCGAGCAGCGCGACGGGCAGGTCACCGTGGCGAACGAATTGCCGCAGGCGCAGCAGCAACAGCAGCAGGGCAACCCGCAGCAGCGGGAACAGACCGCGCGCTCCGAGGAAATCATCAATTACGAGATCTCCAAGACCACCCGGACGGAGATCATCGAGGGTGGCCGCGTGAAGCGCCTCTCGGTGGCGGTGCTCGTGGATGGCGTCTACGTCCCTGGCCAGGGCGGCGCGGAGGCGAGCTACCAGCCCCGCTCCTCCGAAGAACTGGAGCGAATCGCGGCCCTCGTGCGCTCGGCGATCGGCTTTGATCGCAATCGCGGCGACCAGATCGAGGTGATCAATCTGCGCTTCGCCGAAGGCTTCCCGATGGTGGATGGCAAGCAGCCGACCCTGCTGGAGCAGCTCATCGCTCTTTCCAAGGAGGATGTTCTGCGCCTCGTCGAACTTGCGATCTTCGGCATCCTCACCCTGCTCATCACCCTGCTCGTAATCCGGCCGCTGCTCCGCCAGATGGGAATCGGGGTCAATCCGGGCCGCGCCGGGGCGGGTGGCGCGATGATAGCGAACGGCGCTTCGGCGGAAGGCGGCCAGACGCTGGCGCTGCCGGCGCCTGGCCAGGAAGCCGCGGCCAACAGCATCGCCGGCGCCCTCGCGGCCGCCAATTCCAACCAGCAGCAGTCCAACATAAGCCAGCTGACCCAGAACCTGCGACCGGGCGTCATCGACCAGCTGGGGAAAATCGTCCAAGAAAATCCGGGTGAGACCGTTGCCATCGTCCGGCAATGGATTTCCCAACCGCGCTGATCCCAGAACGAGAGAAGACGGACAGGAGCTGACCCATGGCCAAGCCCTCCACAGAAGTCACCGCGGCACCCGCATCGAAGGGTGACCTCACGCGCTTCCTCTCCGGGCCGGAAAAGGCCGCGATCATCCTGTTCGTGCTGGGCGACAAGTATGGCGGCCCAATCTGGAGCGCGCTCGACGAGGACGAAATCAGGCAGGTCTCCCGCGCCATGTCCCGCCTCGGCTCGGTGACGGCGGACGCGGTCGAGCAGCTCGTGCATGAATTCGTGTCAATGATGGCCACTGCCGGCGCGGTGACGGGCGACTACGACCGCACCGAAGCCCTGCTCATGAAGATCCTTCCTCAGGAGAAGGTCTCGGCCCTCATGGACGAAATCCGCGGCCCGGCCGGACGCAATATGTGGCAGAAGCTCGGCAACGTCCAGGATCAGGTGCTCGCCAACTACCTCAAGGGCGAATATCCGCAGACCGTCGCCGTGATCCTGTCCCGCCTGCGCTCGGAGCATGCGGCCCGCGTTCTCGCGCTGCTGCCGCATGAATTCGCGCTCGAGGTCGTCACGCGCATGCTCAACATGGAGCCGGTGCAGAAGGAAGTGCTTGATCACATCGAGGAAACGCTGCGCACGGAATTCATCTCGAACCTCTCGATCACACAGCGCCGCGACAGCCACGAGATGATCGCCGAGATCTTCAACTCGTTCGACCGGCAGACCGAAAGCTGGTTCCTTGCCGCGCTCGACGAGCGCAATCGTGAGGCGGCGCAGAAGGTCCGCTCGCTGATGTTCACCTTCGAGGATCTCTCGAAGCTCGATCCGGGCTCGTGCCAGACCCTCATCCGCTTCTCGGATCGCGACCTGCTCGCGACCGCGCTCAAGGGTGCGGCGCCGTCAATGAAGAAGTTCTTCTTCCAGCAGATGTCAAGCCGCGCCGTGAAGAACCTCGAGGAGGCCATGGCCTCGCGTGGTCCGGTGCGTCTGAAGGAAGTGGACGAGGCGCAGACGCGCATCGTGTCGCTCGCAAAGGAACTCGCCTCGAAGGGCGAGATCACGATCGCGAAGAACCGCGCCGAAGACGAACTGATCTACTGAGCAGGCAAAAGCGATGGCCGAAACACGCAACGCCTTCAACTTCCAGCGGGACTTCAGCCAGGCGGCGGCAACCTCGATGTATCTGGAGAAGGGCACCCATCTGCCGGTGCCCCATGCCCAGCATACCCGGCTGCTGGAGCAGGCCCATCAGGAAGCCTATGCGCGCGGCCTGCAGGATGGTCGCCAGCAGCAGCGCGACGACGAGGCCAATCGCATCGCCGAAGCCCTGGCGCAGATCGCCAACCAACTGCGTTCGGCTGATGAACAACTGCGCTCCAGCGAGGCCGATTCACGCAAGGAGGCGCTGTATTTCGCGCAGGTCTTCGCGCGCAAGCTCGCCGGAAAACTGGTCGAGCAGATGCCGGTAGCACCCATCGAGGCGACCGCGCGGGCGATCCTCAACGATCTGCGCGGCGCCCCGCATGTGGCGGTGCGCGTGGAGCCTTCGCTGGTGGATGACGTCAAGTCCCGCCTCGTATTCCTGCTGCGGGAAAACGGCATCAATCTCAAGCTCTTCGTCTTTCCCGATCCCGCGGTTCGCTCCGGTGATTGCCGCATCGAATGGGCAGAAGGCGGGATCGTGCGCGAGCGCGAGAAACTGGAATATCTCATCGAGCAATCGCTCGACATCGTGCTGAAGCGCGGTGCGCCCTGACCATCCGAGATCAAGAACAGGAGTTCGCCCCATGTCCACCGAGAGTATGCTTCCCCTGAGCGATCTGGAATCGACCGCCGAACTCGTTGCGGCCACCTATGGCGCGGATGGCGAGCAACCCCCGAGTGCGAAGACCGCGGCTGATCTCGAACATGTCTTCGATGTGCCGGTCCAGGTCTCGGCTGTGCTCGGACGCACCAAGATGGGGGTGGGCGACCTCCTGCGCGTGACCCCCGGCCACATCCTCGAACTCGACCGGCGGGTGGGCGAGGCGATCGACATCTTCGTGAATGACCGCCTGGTGGCACGCGGCGAAGTCGTGCTCGTGGACGACAAGCTCGGCGTGACGATGACTGAAATCATCAAGAGCGACCGCTGAGGCAACCCCGCTGCGCGTATCCACGCGCAGCAAGACCGAATGAAGGAGAACGGCCATGCGGCTTCTCATCGTGGGAATCCTGCGCGGGGAACTCATCACCGCCGCCAAGATCGCGCGGGAACGCGGTGCCTCCGTGGCGCAGGTGGATGGCGTGGAAGCGGCCCTTTCGCATCTCCGGCAGGGCAAGGGCGCCGATCTTCTGATGGTCGATGTGCAGATCGACATCCGCGCACTGTGCGAGGGACTGGCGGCCGAGCACATGACAGCGCCCATCGTGGCCTGCGGCGTTTCGAACGACAAGCGCGCCGCCGTGATGGCGATCGACGCAGGCGCCAAGGAATATATTCCCCTTCCACCCGATCCCGAACTCATCGCGGCCGTGCTGGAAGCTGTCAGCCGCACCGAGACCTCCATCATCTTCCGCGACGAGAGCATGGCACGCGTCATCCAGCTCGCGAAGCAGATCGCGGGCTCGGATGCCTCCGTGCTCGTCACGGGCGAGTCGGGTGTCGGCAAGGAAGTGATGGCGCGATTCCTCCACGAGAAATCGAAGCGGGCCTCAAAGCCTTTTGTCTCTGTGAACTGCGCGGCGATCCCCGATAACCTGCTCGAAAGCGAGCTGTTCGGCCACGAGAAGGGAGCCTTCACGGGAGCCATCGCCCGGCGCATCGGCAAGTTCGAGGAGGCCGATGGCGGCACGCTGCTGCTCGATGAAATTTCCGAAATGGAAGTGCGCCTGCAGGCCAAGTTGCTTCGCGCCATCCAGGAGCGGGTGATCGACCGCGTGGGCGGACAGCGCCCGGTGCCGATCGATATCCGCATCATCGCGACCTCGAACCGCAACCTCCTCGAACATGTGAAGGCTGGGCATTTCCGCGAGGACCTGCTCTATCGTCTGAACGTCGTGAACCTGAAGATTCCCGCGCTCCGCGAGCGCCCGGCGGACATCATCGAGCTCGCCGGCCATTTCGCGAAGAAATACGCGCAGATGAACGGGCTGCCCAATCGCGTCATCAGCCATGATGCGAAGCGCCTGCTTCTCTCCAATCCCTGGCGTGGCAATGTACGCGAACTCGAGAACACCATCCATCGCGCGGTTCTGCTCTCGATGGGGTCGGAAATCGCTCCGGAAGCGATCCTCACGCCCGAAGGCGAAAGCCTCGCGCAGACCACATCCGATGCCACCGCCCGCAAGGCAGCGGAACTGGCCGAGGCCGCGACGCGCGCGCTGGTGGGCCGCACCATGGCGGATGTCGAGCGCGAGTTGATTCTCGATACCCTCGACCATTGCCTTGGAAACCGCACCCACGCGGCGAAGATCCTCGGCATTTCGATCCGCACCCTGCGCAACAAGCTCAACGAATATTCAGCCGACGGCCTCGCTGTTCCCGATCCGGGCACCGCGCGTGTGGCGATGGCGTGAAGCGACCATTCGGGAGGGCATTCAGGGGCCGGACAGGAAGCTGTCCGGCCCCTCGCATTTCGGGTCACCGCCCCCGATCGTAACCTCCCGTTAACCATCCACCCGGCAAAAATTGCCCGGCACGGGAACGCGCGCGAGAACGCGGCGCGATTCGGGTTGCGCAACCGAGAAGCGAGGCAGGCATGAGCGACGTTCCCGCAGGCGGGCCAGGATCTTCCAATCCCTTCGCCGGGTTAGGCTCCACCATCACGGCCAAGGAATTCGGCGCGGTCATGCGCCGTTCCGACATCGTCATGGCGATGGGCGTGCTGACAATCCTCGTCGTGATGATCGTGCCCTTGCCGGCTTTCCTGCTGGATCTGTTCCTGGCCTTCTCGATCATCCTCTCGGTGCTGATCCTGATGACGGCTCTCTTCATTGCGGCACCGCTGGAATTCTCGGCCTTCCCGACGATCCTTCTCATTGCCACGATGCTCAGACTGGCGCTGAACATCGCCACGACGCGCCTCATTCTCACGCATGGGCATACGGGCACAGGGGCCGCCGGCCACGTCATCGAAAGCTTCGGCACCTTCGTGATGGGCGGCAATTTCGTCATCGGGCTGATCGTCTTCATCATCCTGGTGATCGTGAACTTCGTCGTCATCACCAAGGGTTCGGGGCGAATCGCGGAAGTCGCGGCGCGCTTCAGCCTTGACGCGATGCCCGGCAAGCAGATGGCGATCGACGCCGACCTTTCCGCCGGTCTCATCGATCAGGACGAGGCGAAGGCCCGCCGCAAGGCGCTGGAGGACGAAAGCTCCTTCTACGGCGCGATGGACGGTGCCTCGAAATTCGTGCGCGGTGATGCCATCGCCGGCATTCTCATCACCTTCGTCAATGTCATTGCCGGCATCATCATCGGTGTGGCGCAGATGGGCATGGATTTCTCCTCCGCCGCCCGCACCTACACCCTTCTGACGGTCGGCGACGGCCTCGTGACCCAGATCCCGGCGCTGATCGTCTCCACCGCCGCCGGCCTCCTCGTTTCGAAGGCGGGTGTCACCGGTGCCGCCGACAAGGCGCTCACCAAGCAGCTCGCCTCCGTGCCCAAGGCGCTGGGCATGTCCGCCTTCGTGATGGTCATCATCTCGTTGCTGCCGAACATGCCAATGCTGCCCTTCCTCGGCCTTGCAGCCGGCGCGGTCTACATGGCCCTGCGCCTGCAGCGCCAGCAGCAGCTCGATACCCTGAAGGAACAGGCCCAGGCCGTGATGGAGCAGGCCGCTGCCCAGGCGAAGCCCTCCGAGGACCCCGTGCAGGATGCGCTGCGCCTCGACGAGCTGCGCATCGAGATCGGCTATGCGCTGCTGCCTCTGGTGCAGGGGCAGAACGGCGAGGACAGGATCACCGACCAGATCAAGGCCCTTCGCCGCACGCTCGCGGCCGAGATGGGCTTCCTGCTGCCTTCCGTGCGCCTCGTGGACAACGTGCAGCTCGAATCGAACCAGTATGTCATCAAGCTGAAGGAGATCGAGGCCGGTGGCGGCGTCGTCTTCCCAAACCAGTACATGGCGATGGACCCTTCGGGCGGGCAGGTACAATTGCCGGGCGCGCATATGCTGGAGCCGACCTTCGGCCTGCCGGCGACCTGGATCGACGAGGCCCTGCGCGACGAGGCGCAACTGCGCGGCTACACCGTGGTCGACCCGGCCACGGTCATCGCGACGCATCTCACCGAGGTCATCAAGAACAACATGAGCGAGCTGCTCTCCTTCGTGGAGGTGCAGAAGCTCCTGAAGGAACTCCCCAAGCCGCACCAGGAACTGCTGAAGGAATTCGTGCCGGGCCAGCTTTCCACCACCGGCGTGCAGCGCATCCTGCAATTGCTGCTGGCGGAGCGCGTTTCGATCCGCGATCTCGGCACCATTCTGGAGGCGACCGCGGAAGTGGCGGGCGCGCTGCGCGATCCGCGCATGATCGTCGAGCATATCCGCACCCGCCTCGCCCGGCAGATCTGCGCGCAGCATACGGGCCCAACCGGCCAGCTCGCGCTCATCACGCTCTCGCCGGCCTGGGAAGATGCCTTCGGCTCCTCGCTCATCGGCGATGGCGAGATCAAGCATCTCGCCATGCAGCCCTCGCGCCTGCATGATTTCGTGATCGCGCTGCGTGACCGCTTCGAGGAGGCGGCCAAGCTCGGTGAGATGCCGGTGCTCGTGACCTCGAACGCCATCCGGCCTTACGTGCGGATGGTGGTCGAGCGCTTCCGCCCGCAGACAGCCGTCATCGCGCAGGGCGAGATCCACCCCAGCGCACGGCTGCGCACGGTGGGTTCGATTTGATCGGGATCAGGCGGGAGGCGGGCTTGCCGCGCTTTCCGCCTCCCCCTTCCGTTTCGCGAGTTGTCCGCGTTCAAAGAGCAGCACCACGGGAATGGACATCGCCAGCGGAATCAGCAGATAGAACAGCCGCCACACGAGCAGCGCGGCGAAGACCTCGGTGGCGCCGATGCCGGGCATCACCTTGAGGAACACCACTTCCATCACGCCCACACCCCCCGGAACCTGGAAGAGCAGGCCGGCCGAGAACGAGAGCAGGAAGGCGCCGAGCACGATAAAGAAGCCGGGATTTCCCTGCTCAGGCAGCGCGAAATAGATGATGCCGGCCGCACCCAGCAGTTCCATCGGCGCCGCCACCCACTGCCGCCAGACGATGTGCAGGCCGGGATATTCCAGCTTGAAGCCCCTGATCACGAGAGGCTGGAATTTCAGCCACGAGCCGATGGTGTAGAGCACGCAGAAGGCCAGCATGCCGAGCCCTATGATCCGGATGATGCTCTCGGAGAGCGGGGCCAGCGGCCTCACGATATGGGGCTCGAAGGTCAGAACCAGTCCGCCGAGCACGATGGTGCCGAAGGCGAATGTGAAGGAGCAGAGCGCCACCAGCACCGCGACTTCCGGCGCGCTCAGCCCCTTCGAGGTGTAGGCGCGGTAGCGCACCATGCCGCCCGAGAAGACCGAGCCGCCGATATTATGCGAGATCGCATAGGTCACGAACGAGCAGGTGGTGATGAAAAGCCATGAAATGCCCTTCTGCCGGTTGAGATGGATCAGCGCGATCCGGTCATACCAGGCGAGCGCCCAATAGGCGAAAAGCGTCGAGAGCCCGGCCAGCAGATAGCCCTGCGGCGGAATCGCCGCGAGCTTCTGGCCGATCTGGCTTGCGATGATCGACAGGCTTTCCAGAAAGCCGGCATGGTCGATGCGGGCCAGCAGTTCCGGATCCGCCGCGGCCTTGGCATCCTGCACCGCTTCGAGCCGCAGTTTCTTGTAGAGCAGATCCAGCGACCAGATGACCGCCGCGAGGCCAATCAATGGCCAGAAGAAATCCTTGACCCGCTTCATCACTGCCCCATCCTGCGCCCCTGGCGCGAACCCTGCTGCTCAACTGCCCGACCCGGTTGGCGAAGGCAAGCTCTGCCCGCATATTCTCACGCTCCCGCGGGCGGATGATGGGCCTTGACATCACTGGAGGCAGACAAGCTCATGCTGAGCGACGGTTATCACTTCCTGCCGCCGGGGCGGCTCGCGGTCTTCACGATGTTCCTGCGCCACCCCCTCCGAAACGTTCCGCAACCCGCTTCGTTGCCGGACGGCTTCCGGCTGGAGCGGATTTCCGGCGAGCAGATCATCCGCTATCGCCAGCTCTTCCGGGCCATCGGGCAGGACTGGTTGTGGTTCGGCCGCCTGAAACTCGACGATGCCGCGCTGGCAAGCCTGCTGTCGCATGCGGACCATGAGGCCATGATCCTCGTGGACCGGCAAGGTGATTGCGGCCTTGTCGAACTTGATTTCCGCGAAGATGAACCGGAGCTGGTCTATTTCGGGCTGCTGGAGCGGCTCATCGGCCATGGCTTGGGGCGCGCGCTGGCGGAAATGGCCCTTGCGCGTGCCGCCGAGCGCGGAGCCCCCTCGCTCATGGTCCATACATGCAACTTCGATGCACCGGGCGCGCTGGGCTTCTACCGCAAGATGGGCTTCGACCCTTTTGCCAACGCGCTGGAATTCTTTCCCGACCCACGGCTCGACGGCACCCTCCCGAGGGAGGCCGCTGCGCATGTTCCGCTCATCGAACGCTGAGGCTCAGAGCCGCCCGGCTGCAAACCGCATGCGAGCCGCGATGCGATCGGTCTCGATCTGGTCACGCAGCGCCATCTCGGCTCGCTCCGTTGCCTTTTCGCGATCCTCGAGGATTTCGACCTTCTTGAGTTCCTCGAAGGCTTCGCTCAGCGCGGCCTTTGCGTCCTCGAGCTGGCCCTGAAGATCGGCCGCCGATTGCAGAAGGTTATCGCGCCTGGTGCGCGCGGCTTTCGCATAGGTGGGATAGGCGAAATGGGCGGGGTCGGACAAGCCGGCCTTGCGCTCCTCGCCTTCAATTTCCCGGTCCAGATCGGTTGCCATGCGCTGAAAATCCGCGATCATCGATTCGATCTGCGAAACGCGCCGGCGCTTTTCATCGACGTGGAACCGCTTCAGACGGATCAACGTATCGCGCGACTTCATGGTCCTGACTACTCCTTGACCGGCCCCGAGTTACGCCGGGGCTCGCCGGGAGAAAGCCTGCCGCTATTCCCCCAGCCGATTTACGATATCCGCGAGACGACTATAGCTTTCGCCGAGGGAGGTTGATTCTTCCTTACCTTGGGAAAGAAAACTTTCGAGTTCCGGATTCGCGTCGATCGCGCGGTCCACTTCCGGGGTCGTTCCCTTGCGGTAGGCGCCGAGGCGGATGAGTTCTTCCATATCCGCATAGGTGGCCATGAGGTTCCGTGCCTTCACGATGGTCGGCAGGTAAATCGGGTCTGCCGCGCGCGGCATGGTGCGGGAAACGCTTTTCAGCACGTTGATGGCCGGGTAGCGCCCGCGTTCAGCGATCCGGCGCTCCATCACGATATGCCCGTCGAGAATGCCGCGCACCGCATCGGCCACCGGCTCGTTGTGGTCATCGCCGTCGACCAGCACCGTGAAGATGCCGGTGATGGTGCCCGACCCTTCCTCGCCCGGCCCCGCGCGCTCCAGCAGGCGCGGCAATTCGGCGAAAACGCTTGGTGTGTAGCCCTTGGTCGTCGGCGGTTCGTTGACATTGAGGCCGATATCCCGCTGCGCCATGGCAAATCGGGTAATGGAATCCATCATGCAGAGCACGTTCATCCGCTCATCGCGGAAGAACTCGGCGATCGCCATGGTGAGATAGGCCGCCTGCCGGCGCATCAGGGCCGGCTCATCCGAGGTCGCGACCACGACCACCGAGCGCGCGAGGCCTTCCTCGCCGAGATCGTCCTGCAGGAATTCCTGCACCTCGCGGCCGCGCTCGCCCACAAGGCCGACCACCGAGACATCGGCCGAGGAATTGCGCGCGAGCATGGAGAGCAGCACGGATTTGCCCACGCCCGAGCCGGCGAAGATGCCCAAGCGTTGACCGCTACAGCAGGTCAGGAAGGCATGGAGCGCGCGCACGCCCAGATCAAGCGGCGCGCCGACGCGCTGGCGCTTGTGCGCGGGCGGGGGCTCGTTCCGGAAATTGTAGGGGCGTGGGCCGGGCCGCAGCGGGCCCTTGCCATCAATCGGGCGGCCGAAGGCATCCATCACGCGGCCGCGCCAGGAATGATCGGGGCGGATCGCCGCGCGGCGGCTCACGACATGCGCGGGGCAGCCCCGGCGCAAGCCTTCCACATTCGCGAAGGGCATCGCAAGGGCGCGGCCTGAATCGAAGCCAACCACTTCGCAGAGCACAGGCTCGGAGCGGTCGGTCTCGATGGAGACAAGGCCACCCAGTTCCATATGGCCAAGGGGGCCGACGATTTCGATCGTCAGCCCGCGCACCGCGCCCACGCGGCCATAGACCATGTGTTCGGGCAGCTCGTCGATCAGGCCTTGAAGGGTCTGTCCGGACATTGTCGCTCCGCTTCGCGCGGACCCCTGGGCCCGCAATCCCGTTGCGCTGATGGGGTGATTCGCGTCCAAGATTCGCATGATTTTGGAATATGCGACAGTCGGAAGCCTTGAACGGCTGGGGAGGAGGCGATGCGCTGCCCCGGGGGTGATTTTGACGGATGGGTGTGCAGCCGAGGCGAAATCGCGAGTCTGTTGAATCGCTTGGGTAGAATTTCTGAGAAGGTGAATCAAAAGAATAAGCCGCTGCGCAAAACTTTATAAATTGCTCCTGAGGTTAGATTAATAGGTTCCTCCGTGTGGCAAGCTTGCCTTAACGAATTACCATTTGTTAACTCTTCGGGCTTATCTTTGTTGAGAAGTTAATCGCTCCCGGGTGGCGGATCGTTCCGCGCGCCGGTGGCGGATGCCAACCGTGACGGAAGCTGGGGTTTCGAAAACATGCGCGTGCTCCTCATCGAAGACGACAGCGCGACGGCCAAGAGCATCGAGCTGATGCTCAAGAGCGAGAATTTCAACGTCTACCTCACGGATCTCGGCGAGGAAGGGATCGATCTTGGCAAGCTCTACGACTACGACATCATCCTTCTGGATCTGAACCTCCCGGATATGTCGGGTTATGAGGTTCTGCGCTCGCTCCGCGTCGCGAAGGTAAAGACTCCGATCCTGATCCTCTCGGGCATGGCGGGCATCGACGACAAGGTGAAGGGCCTCGGCTTCGGTGCTGATGATTACCTCACCAAGCCGTTCCACAAGGACGAACTGGTGGCGCGCATCCACGCCATCGTTCGACGCTCCAAGGGCCATGCGCAATCGGTGATCTCGACGGGCGATCTCATCGTCAATCTCGACCAGAAGACCGTTGAAGTCGGCGGGCACCGCGTGCACCTCACCGGCAAGGAATACCAGATGCTGGAGCTGCTCTCGCTCCGCCGCGGCACGACGCTGACCAAGGAGATGTTCCTCAATCATCTCTATGGCGGCATGGACGAGCCGGAACTCAAGATCATCGACGTGTTCATCTGCAAGCTGCGCAAGAAGCTCGCGAATGCCTCGGGCGGCCGCAACTATATCGAAACGGTTTGGGGCCGTGGCTATGTTCTGCGTGAGCCTACCGACGCGGACGAAAAAATCCCCGCCTGATCCCGGCTGATCCTCCAGGAATTCGAAACCCGCTTCCTCCGAGGCGGGTTTTTTATTGGGCGGGCCGGGGCAGCCGACATGAAAAAGCCGGGCTTTGCCGCCCGGCTCCCTGACCGGCTCCCTGAATGGCGAGCGGATGGCCGGCGTCAGGCGCCGGCGATGCGAAGCTCCGGCTTCTGAACCGGCGCCGGCACGAGCAGCATGCGCTCTCTCGCGTGGCTCACGAAGCGCTCGGTGACTCCGAAGGTCGATTCCGCACCGCCCAGCAGCAGGAACCCATCCGGCGCAAGCCGGCTTGCGAGCTTGTCGAACACCTTCGAGCGCGTGAGGCGATCGAAATAGATCAGAACATTTCGACAGAAGATGGCATCGAAGGTCCCGAGCGGACGCGGATCATCCATCAGGTTGAATTTCTGGAAGCTCACGCGCCGCACGACATCGTCGGAGATCTTCCAATTGTCGCCCTGCTTCTGAAAAAACTGCAGCAGCAGCTTGGTGGGGAGGCCGCGCTGCACTTCGAACTGGTTGAAAAGGCCGGCCTTGGCCTTCGAGAGGATCGCTTCCGAAATGTCGGTCGCAACAATCTCGACCTGGCGGCTGCCGATCCTCGCGCGCATCTCGTCGAGCAGCATCACGAGCGAAAACGGTTCCTGCCCCGAGGAGCAGGCAGCGCACCAGATGCGGATCGTCTTTTCCGGCGAGCGGCGCTGATGCAGCTCCGGCATGATGACATCGCGGAAATGGTCGAAGGGCTGGCGGTCGCGGAAGAAGAAGGTCTCGTTGGTCGTCAGAGCATCGATGATGCGCTGCTGCAAACGGCGGTCCCCGGTCTCGACCCGGCGCAGGAGATCGTCGAGGCTGGCGATATTCTCCTCGCGCAGAACCGGCGCGAGGCGGGCCTCCACGAAATAGGCCTTCTCCGGCGTCAGCACGATACCGGCCGCCTGCTTGATGAACTCGATCGTCTTCTGGATCGCATGGATGCTCATGCTGCATTTCCTTCCACCAGAGACTGCGCGAGTTCCCCGAGCTTCTCGGGCGGCAATTGGGCTGCGGCAAGACCTGCCTCGGCGATGCTGCCGGGGATGCCCCAGACCACGCTCGATGGCTCGTCCTGCACGATGACATTGGCGCCGCGTTGGATGAGATCCCGCGCACCACTCGTTCCGTCCCTGCCCATGCCCGTGAGCGCAATGGCCAGCGCATCGGCACCGAAGCAATCAGCCGCGCTCGTGAAGAGCAGGTCGATCGAGGGTCGCCAGGGCCCGCGCGCTTCCGAGGGCAGCATGGTCAGGATCATCTGTCCGTCCGGCTGGCGGCGGATCACCGTGTGGCAACCGCCGGGCGCGAGGTAGATCGCACCGGCTTTCAGCGGCTTGCCCTCGGCGGCCTCACAGGCCGGAAGCCCGACATGCTGCTTGAGATGGCTCGTAAAAATCGCGCCGAAAATCGGCGGCATGTGCTGGGCGATGACGATCGGTATGCGGCTGGCCACGCGCGGCATGTGGCTCAGCAGGCTCACCAGCGCCTGCGGGCCGCCGGTGGATGCGCCGATGACAATCACCTTCGGCCGCGTTTTCTCCAGCGGGCGGATGCCGGCGGAGACGCGGCCCGGATGAGCCGCAGGCGGCGCCGCCACCGAAGCGGGTGAAGGGGCCGGCCGGGCAACGACACGACCGGCGGAGGAGGTGCGGGCGAAAAGCGCGCTTGAGGAAGCGGGTGCCGGCGTGGGCGTCGGGCGTGGAGTCGGAGGCACCTGCTGCTGGCGCATTGCGGCACGAATGCCGCCCACGGCCAGCACCTTGGCGATGAGCGCCTGTCGGAAATCCGCCGAGGTGGAAACCTCGCGGTGGTTGGAGGGCTTCGGCAGGTAATCGGTCGCGCCCTTCATCAGGCAGCGCATCGTCATCTCGGCGCCATGTACCGAGAGCGAGGAGACCACGATGACGCGCGTGCCCGGCGATTTCGACAGGATCAGCGGCAGGGCGGTAAGGCCGTCCATATCCGGCATGTCGAGATCGAGCAGGATGATCCGCGGCTGGAGCATCGGCAACGCCTCGATGATCTCACGACCCGAGCGGAAGGTTCCGGCGACCTCGATGGCTGGCGTCTCCGAGAGCCAGCGCGAGAGCAGGCCTCGCACGACAACCGAATCGTCCACGACCGCGACGCGAACGCGTGGCGGTGCCATGGCCATCGGCTGTCTTTGCGGCAAGGCCAGCATGCGTGAGGCTCCGGGTAAAAAGGCGAAGGCGAGAATTTGGCCGGGCGGCAATCAGGCCGCGAGCAGGCCCACTTCAGTGAATTTCGAGGTCAGGATGTCCTTGTCGAAGGGCTTCATGACATATTCGTCCGCGCCGGAATTCATGGCCTTGGCGATATGCGCCACATCGTTCTCGGTGGTGCAGAACACCACTTTCGGGTGCGCGCCGCCCTCCATCGTGCGGAGTTTCACCAGGAACTCGTAGCCGTCCATGTTCGGCATGTTCCAGTCGAGCAGGATGGCATCCGGCATGCGGTTGGTGCAGGCGAGAACGGCTTGCTGACCGTCTTCTGCCTCGGCGATTTCAAAATCGAGCCCTTCGAGAATCCGTCGCGCGACTTTTCGGATGACGGAGCTGTCGTCCACCACGAGGCAATAGGTCATTGCAGGTCTCCCGTTCAGGCGGCTTGCAGAGTCATGGAATCGAGCAGCGTCTGCAGATCGACCTCGATCAGCAGGTCCCGCTCGAGTTTGTGAACACGCCGGGTGTATCGCGCCCATGTATGGCCCATATTCGCCGGCATCGGCTCCGACGAATCGGAAGTCAGAGAAAGAACGTCGCCGATTTCATCGACGACAAGGCCGAAGACCTCGCCGTTCCATTCCACGCCCACGGCCATGGTATCGCCGCCCTTGGCTTGGCGATCGCCCGTGCGCGATCCGAGCAGGGCGCCCAGATCGAGGATCGTCACGATGTGCCCGCGCAGGTTCACAAGCCCGGCGACGGCCCGGCCGCCGCGCGGCACAGGCGTCATCCGCGTGATCGCAAAGACATCGCGCACGGCGGTGATCGGCAGGCCGATCATCTGGCCTTCGATGGTGACGCTGATGAGCTGGGTTTCGCTATCGATCATGACGTCGTTCCGCATCCGGTTTTCGCCAATCATGCCGCGACCTCCCAACCCTGCATGCCGGTCCGGGCTTCGCCGATGGCGGCGAGCAGGCCCTGGCGGTCGAACTTGCCGACAAGGTCATGCAGCCCGGCACCCTTGGCTTTCTGGATGACGCGCGGACCACCCCGCGTCACCGCTCCGACCACGCCCGGCGGGCGGGCCAGTTCGTCCGACAGTTCCTTCACGAAGGTGAAGGCTTCCTCGCCGGGATGGTCGAGATCGAGCACGATCACGCCCGGCTTGCCCTTGGCGATGGCATGTCGCGCGGCCGCAAGGCTCGGAACCACGTTGATGGTGTAGCCGGCATTCTGCAGCAGCGGCGCGAAGAGGGCGCGGAAGAATTCCGAACTCTCCACCACCAGCACATCCGGGCCACCGGCCGGGCCTGCCACCTGCTGCTGCCCATGTTCAGGTGCCACGAGCTCGGAGACATCGATGATGTCGACCGCGTTGCCCTCGATGATCGCCGCACCCACCGTGCCCGGCGTCGCATGCGTCGTGTCGATCGTGAAGGCGACTTCGACGACGTCCACGATCTCGTCCACGGCCATGCCGATCTCGCGATCTGCCTGGTGGAAGACCAGCACCGGCTGGCGCGATTCCGGCTCGAGGCCTTCCATGCCGCCATAGCCGAGGATGGGCATCAGCTTGCCGCGATATTGCGTGACCGCCTTGCCGCCGGCATCCTCGATCTTCGAGCGTTCGAATTCCTCCAGACGGCCGATGAAGGAGAGCGGAATCGCCTTGAGGCCTCCAACGCCGCCCGCCTTGAAGAGCAGCAGCAGCGAACGCTCGCCATTGGCATGCTGGTCGGCCGAAAGATCGTTGTCGTTCTGCGCGACGTTCTCGCGCGAGCCGGTATCGAGAATGCTGCGGGCAATGCCGGCCGGTTCGAGGATCAGGATCACCGAACCGTCGCCGAGGATGGTCGCACCCGAATAGACCGACATGTGCCTGAGCTTCGAGGAGATCGGCTTGACGACGATTTCCTCGGTCTGGTGGATCGCATCCACCACGATGCCGAAGCGTGACCCACCGACGTGGCAGACGACGACGAGGCAATTGTCCTGCCCGGCGGCGTTCGTCTCGAGTGGAAGTTCGAGAACCTGCGCGACATCGACGACCGGCAGCAGGCGCTGGCGCAGGCGAAGCGTGGATTGGCCGTTGAGCTTCTCGATGCGGACATCGCCGTCATTCTGCGTGCGCACCAGTTCAGCCACCGCGATCTGCGGGATGGCGAAACGCTGTCCGGCCGCTTCCACGATGAGGGCGGAGGCAATGGCGAGGGTGAGCGGCAGCTTAATGGTGACCGCGAGGCCCTTGCCAGGCCGCGAGCGCAGATCAACCGAGCCGCCGACCTGCTCCACATGGCTGCGGACCACATCGAGGCCAACGCCACGGCCCGAGATGTTGGTGATCTTCGCGGCGGTCGAGAAGCCCGGCTCCATCACGAAGCGCAGGATCTGCTCTTCCGTCATCCGGGCCACGTCGGCTTCGGTCGTGAGGCCGTTGGCGATCGCCTTGGCCTTGACGCGGTTCACATCGATGCCGCGACCATCATCGGAGACTTCGCAGATGATGTAGCCGCTTTCCTGCGCCGCGCGCAGATGGATGGTGCCGGTGGCCGGCTTGCCGAGCGCCACGCGCTCGTCCGGCATTTCAAGGCCGTGATCCGCCGCGTTGCGCACCATGTGCAGCAGCGGATCGCGGATCATCTCCAGAAGCTGGCGGTCGATTTCGGTCTCCGCGCCGGACTGGATGAGTTCGATCTTCTTGCCCAGTTCGCCGGAGATGTCCCGAACGACCCGGGCGAGCTTGGTCCAGGCCGTTCCGATCGGCTGCATGCGGGTCTGCATCACCCCGTCCTGCAATTCGGCGGTGATGTGCGAAAGGCGCTGGAGCGGCGACTTGAATTCGGAATCGTCACGCTGGCGGGCGATTTCCAGCAGCTGGTTGCGGGTCAGCACCAGCTCGGAAACCATGGTCATCAGGCGATCGAGCGTGCCGACGGCCACGCGAACGGTCTGTTTCGAGATCGAATTGGCATGGGCCTCGTTCTCGCTGCCTTCGCTGTCCGCGCGTGCCGCCGAAGCGACGGGCGCCGCACTTGATGGCTGAGACGAGGCCATGGTTGGCTGAGACGCTGCTTCCGCCACGGGCGGGATTTCCACGCTTTCGAAGGGTGTTGGGCCCGGCGCTTCCCGGAAGGCGCGCTCCAGCTCGTCGAGGGTGACCTCGTCTTCCTTCAGCGGGCGCTCCAGCACCTGAAAGGCCAATGTGCCGGTGGTGTCGACCGGGAGAGGCGGGGCAGAGGATTTCTGCTGGATGGCCGGCGCGGCCGCTGCGGGCACCTTGGCTGCCGGCTCTTCCTTCGCCAGCGCCTTCAGAATGGCGATGAGATCCTCGTCATCGCCCTCGGGCTCGTTGCCGGATTGCTCCAGCTCGGAGACGATGCCCTTGACCCGGTCGATCGTCTTCAGGATCATCGTGACCGCCGGAGCCGTGACGGGCTTGCCGTCGCGGAACTGGCTGATCACGTCCTCCGCCGCGTGGGCGAGACGCTCCAGGCGCGGCAGGCCGAGAAAACCGCATGTGCCTTTGATCGTGTGAACGAGCCGGAAAATCAGGGCCAACGTGGCCCCATTGTTCGGATCGCGTTCGAATTTCACCAACTCGGCGTCGACGGTCTCGAGATGTTCGGACGTTTCGACAACGAAGTCGCGCAGAAGATCATCCATCGCGGGCAGGTCCGGGAAAGCCCCTGGGGGCGTTGATACTTCCGCAGACCCTGCCCGAGAACGGTTACCGATTGGTTGTGCTCAAGGCTTTCTTCCCGCCGGGCGGACAAAAAAACTTCAGGTTGTGTTTCTGCGCCCTTATTTCGGGCTGGCGACAAGGCGCACGAGCCCGTCTTCGAGGCTGACATCCACCTTCATGCGCGAGGCCCGGGCGATTTCGCCGGTGTAGAAGAGCTGGAAGCCATGCGCATCCACGGCACCGCTCTCGCTCTTGCCCTGCAGCAGGTCGATGAGGTGCGGCGGGATCCGCGGCTTCGGCCCGCGCGCATCCACATGAAACACGGGGTTTTCGGCATCGCCTTCCATTCGCACCTCGATGGTGCCACCGATCGGAATGGAAGAAAGCGCGATGACCACGAGGTTCATCAGGAGCTTTACGCGGTTCTTTTCCACGTAAAGCCGCGGCGTGTTCCAGGAGAGCTTCACCTTCTCATCCGCCACGAACTGCTCGGTGAGCTGCTGGGCATAACCCGTATCGACGGCCGAGCCGGCCGAACCCGCCGCACCGAAGGCGATGCGGGCGAATTGCAGGCGGGCGGAGGCCTGCCTCGCGCTCTTGCGGATCAAATCGAGGGCCATCTCGCGCGTTTCGGCACTGTCATCTTCATCGAGCAGTTCGAGGCCGTTCACGATGGCACCCACCGGGCCAACCGCATCATGGCACACGCGACTGCAGAGCAGGGCCGCGAGATCGAGCGGGGTGAGATCGATGGTCTTGAGCGCTTCGTTCATGCTCTGCTTTCCTCGGCCGGCGGCGGAAAAGCGCGACCGGCCGTTCTGCACGGCCTTGCGAATCGCTTTGCCCCCGCGTTCTAATTCCAGTCTTTCCGCGTGATACATGGTGCACGCGCCTTCGCCAACGGGCAAGCGAGCCTTGCGGGAAGGGTTGGAACGAGGAAGGAACCGCCTTGCACTCGCCCGATGCGCTCGCGGCCGCGCTTGCCGAGATTGCCCGCAGGGCGGGGCGTGTTCTCGCCGGTTTTCATCCCTTGCGGCCCCGGCCGGTGCTGAAGGGGGATCAATCGCCGGTCACGGAATCGGATCGGGCCTCCGAGGCGCTGATCCTCGAGGAAGTGGCGCGGGCCTTCCCGGCGCTGCCGGTGATCTCGGAGGAGAACCCCCGGAGCCATGGCGTTCAGGGCGGCGATGAGTTCCTGCTCGTCGACCCGCTCGACGGGACGAGGGCTTTCATTGCCGGCACGGCGGATTTCTGCGTCTGCATCGCCCTGATCCGGCGCGGCATTCCCGCGGCAGGGGTTCTGCACGCGCCGCTCGGGGATGAAACCTGGTGGGGGGCCTCTGAACTCTGGTCGGCGCGGGGGGCGCTGTCCCAGGCCAGGAGGCTGCCTCCGCGGCCCGTGCGTCCGCCCGGCGAGAAGCCCGTGGCGCTTGCCAGCCATTTCCACGGCAATGCCGAGACCGACGACATTCTCGCGCGCTGCGGGGCATCCCGGATCATCCGCATGAGCTCGGCGCTGAAATTCGTGAAGCTGCTGACGGGTGAGGCCGATCTCTACCCGCGTCGCACGCGCACGATGCAATGGGATATCGCCGCCGGAGATGCCCTGCTGCGCGCGGCGGGTGGCGGATTGCTCGACGATCAGGGTCGCCTGCTCACCTATGGTCGAACCGCTGAAGGCTGGGTGGCGCCGCCTTTCATGGCCTACGGCGTATTGCCGGCTTCGGGGTCAGGGTGAAAGTTGGCGCTGGATATCTGGCCAGAGGCGCTCGGCTTCGCGCCGGAAACTGGCATTCGCCAGGAAAAGCTCCCGGTTCTCGCTCCGGCGAAACAGGAAGAGCCGGCCCTCGACAATCGCGAAGAGATGAGGGTGGCCCGGCACCGGAACGCCACTGGCGACCATCACCGGATCATGGCCTCCGAGGGCCGGCAGGTAGGCTTCCGGGCTTTCGAGAAAAGCCACGCGGTTGCTCTCGGAGTTGAAGTGCCAGGCGATGCCGGCATGGATCGCGAGATGCTGTGGCGAGCCGGGGATCGGCCTCTGATCGACGAAATACGCCACCGGATCGAAGCCCCCGATGGCCGCCCCGTTCCACGGATCTGTGACGATCTTCTCCTGCACCCGGAGACCTTGGGCCGCGAGAGGCAGGTTCGAAAGGCCGGCCATGGTGAAGGCGATCGCCACGGCCTTGAGAACGTCGCAAACGCTTCGGAAACCTTGTATCAACACGAGACGCGGCAGAATGCCTGTGGTCCGAAGGTGCGGTTCCGCCCGTTCGAGGCTTCGGCAAGACACAGAGAGGATGATCATGATGCTCGGCTCCGGCAATTCTTTGCTTTGGCTCGAAGGGGCGAAGGGACACCGGACCGCTCGGTCCGCTGCAAGCCTCCTCGCCGCCATCCTTGCTCTTCTTGTCGCGCTATTTCCTTATCAAGCCGTTGCGCAATCGACGCGGTCGGGCGAGCGGCCCACTTTTGCGCCGCGCGAAGTGGCGAATGCCGGCCACAAATTCTTCGGAACGGTCTCGCGCGGGCTGGCAC
Source organism: Rhabdaerophilum sp. (assembly GCF_046092605.1). Taxonomy (NCBI): domain Bacteria; kingdom Pseudomonadati; phylum Pseudomonadota; class Alphaproteobacteria; order Hyphomicrobiales; family Rhabdaerophilaceae; genus Rhabdaerophilum; species Rhabdaerophilum sp. The sequence continues at coordinate 40,396 of NZ_JBJTDY010000010.1, forward strand.
TCACGGTCGAGGAGGCCACGCGCCGCTGGGGCGAGCCGAACGGCTACATCCTGGGCCAGGAGGCCTCCGGGGCCTTCTTTGGCGGCCTCCGCTATGGCGAGGGCGTGCTCTACACGCGCAATGCGGGCGACCGCAAGGTGTTCTGGCAGGGGCCCTCGGTGGGTTTCGACTGGGGTGGCGAGGGCGCGCGCACCATGATGCTGGTCTACAAGCTCCGGCGCGTGGATGACATCTTTTCGCGCTTCGTCGGCGTGGATGGCTCGGCCTATTTCGTTGGCGGCTTTGGCATGACGGCGCTCACCGCACAGGAGATTCTGGTCGTTCCGATCCGCTCTGGCGTCGGAGCCCGGCTTGGGGTTAATGTCGGTTATCTGAAATTCACCGAAGAGCCGACCTGGAATCCATTCTAGGCCGCCTTGCCGGCGATAACCGATGAACAGGAAGGCGCGCGCCGCAGTTCATGATCGAGCCTCTGCTGTTCCTGATGCTCGGAATGCTGGTCGCAGCCCTGATCTGGCTGCTGCTCCTGCCGGCATTCTGGCGCCGCGCGACACGGCTCGCGCGTCGGGCCCTGGAACAACATCTCCCGCTCACCCCCAATGAGATCGCTGCGGAGCGCGACCGCCTGCGGGCGCGCTTCGCGGTGGAAATGGCGCTGAGCGCCCGCCGCGAGGAGAAGGCGCGATCGGATCTGGTTGCGGCGCGGTCCGAAACCGGGGATCGGTTGCGCGCCGAAGCCGAGCATCTCGCCCATCTCTCCACGCGCGAGCGCCTCCTTGCCGATCGCGAAGTGGAACTCGCCGCCTTGCGCGACCAGCTCCGGAAATTCGAGACCGAACTCGCGGACCTGCGCGAGGCACGCCAGCTCGCCGAGACGACGATCATCGGGCTGCAATTGCAGTGCGACACGCTCACGGCCCGCCACAATGCCGCTCTGAACCTCGCCGAGGAGCGTAGGCTGCACCTTGAGGAACGCGGCTGCGAGGCCGAGAACCTGCGCGCGGCCCTGGCGGAAGAGAGCCGTCGCGCCGCCGATCTTCGCAATGCCTTGCAGGCGCGCGAGATCGCACTGCGCGAGACCGAGCGGCACGCGGCGACCCTCGAGAACGAGACGACGCTGCTCCGCATCAAGCGGGGAGAGGCGAGCTTGGACGCCTCCATCGCCGGCCGCGAGGCAAGCCTTCGCGCAGGCTGAGGCCAGGGCCGGGCTCTGCCTTGGTGAAAAGCAGGAAAAATCTCCTGTTTTCGCTCAACTCACCTGAAACTTCATCGTTCTGTGGGGCGAGCAAAAGGATTCTTGGGGCTTGCAGCTTTCCGGAACATGGGGGATGCTTTAATTCATTTCCCCGGATTGGCCGGAAGGCTTTTCCGAGAACTGACTGGAGAAGGACAGCCTATGCAGACGGGAACCGTGAAATGGTTCAACACCCAGAAGGGCTATGGCTTTATTCAGCCGGATGCCGGCGGGCCTGATGTTTTCGTGCATATCACCGCGGTTCAGCGTTCCGGGCTCGCCACTTTGAACGAAGGCCAGAAGCTGTCCTACGAGCTGATGACCGACCGCCGCACGGGCAAGACCGCCGCAGATCGCCTGCGCCCGGTCGAATAAGTCCTGCTCGGGGGCTGGACCGGTCCCCGATCCATGCCGGAGCGCCCGTTGCGGCGCCTTCGATCACCGGACCAAATCGCGCTCCGGTGGCATAAGTCTTCTTTATTTTCCTTCCGCAGTTGCGGTTTTTTCTATCTGCGGACCGCTCGCATCAGGCATTGCCCTGCAGGAAGTTCATGGCCGCCTGCACGCCTCCGGGCTTGTGCGGAATGCCGGCGACGGCGAGGCCCATCTCCACGCCCGAGAGTGTGCCAGTCACCATCAGATCATGGAAATCGCCGAGATGGCCGATCCGGAACACCCGGTCCGCCAGACGGCCGAGGCCGTTGCCAAGGCTCATGTTCGAGCGTTCGAGAATGATCTTGCGCAGATTATCCGCCGAATGGCCCTCCGGCAGGAAGACTGCCGTCAGCGATGACGAACAATCCGACGCTTTTGCGCAGACCGTCTCGAAGCCCCAGTGGCGCACGGCCCGGCGCGTGGCTTCCGCGGCGCGATCATGGCGGGCGAAGACCTGCGGCAGGCCTTCCTCCTCCAGCATGTCCAGCGCAACCTTCAGGCCCTGGAGCAGGTTTGTTGCCGGCGTGTAGGGGAAATAGCCTTTCGCATTGATCGCGATCATCTCCTCCCAATCCCAGAAGGAGCGGGCAAAGCGCGCGGCTTTCGAGGCCTTCAGTGCCTTGTCGGAAACCGCGTTGAAGGACAGGCCGGGGGGCAGCATCAGGCCCTTCTGTGAACCGCCGACCGTGACATCCACGCCCCATTCGTCATGCCGGTAATCGATGGAGGCAAGCGATGAAATCGTATCGACCATCAGCAGGGCCGGGTGCTTCGAATGGTCGATCGCCCTCCGGATGGCAGCGATGTCCGAGACGCAGCCCGTGGAGGTCTCGTTATGGACGACGCAGACCGCCTTGATCTCGTGGTTCTTGTCATCGCGCAGGCGCGCCTCGATGGCCGCAGCATCCGCGCCGGCTCGCCAGTCCGAAGGAATGAATTCCGCCTCGATCCCGAGGCGCCTGGCCATGCGGGTCCAGAGGGTCGCGAACCAGCCGGTCTCGAACATCACCACGCGGTCGCCCGGAGAGAGCGTGTTGACGAGCGCCGCTTCCCAGGCGCCGGTGCCGGAGGCCGGATAAATCACTACCGGATTCTTCGTGCCGAAGACGCCCCGGATGCGAGAGAGCACATCCAGCCCGAGCTTGCCGAATTCTGGTCCACGATGGTCGATGGTCGGCTTGGCCATGGCCGCGAGAACAGGTAACGGTGTATTGGTTGGGCCGGGAATCTGCAGGAAATGGCGACCGGTTGCGATCATGGCGGGAAGTCTCCGGGCTTCTTTTCGTCAAAGATGCGAGCAATTTGCTGGATGGTGCGCCAGTTCTCGGCCCGGCCTCACCAGAGCAGGCCTGCCCCTGTTTGTCATTTTGTATTTTGTATTATAAAAATCGTCAAGCGGGTCCAGCGCTGCAACCGCGCTTTCAATGGCTTCGTGAGACGTGGATCGGGAGGCAGGCATGGGTATTGTCGATCGGCGATCGAGCGCGGCCGACATCCGCAATATCGCGCTGGAGCGGCGCCTCGGCAAGGCGCTGCAGGGCGAGGTCGCCTTCGACGCCTTCACGCGCGGCCGCTATGCCACGGATGCCTCGATCTACCAGATCATGCCGATGGGCGTCGTGTTTCCGCGCTCGACGCTGGATATTTCCGCGACCCTCGAGGTCGCGCGCGAACATGAGATGCCGGTGATCTTCCGCGGCGGCGGCACCTCGCAGAACGGCCAGCCCATTGGCCCGGGTCTGGTGGTCGATTGCTCCCGCCACTTCAACGGATTCATCGATTATGATGCTGAAGGCCGACGCGTGCGCGTGCAGCCGGGCATGGTGCTGGAGCGTCTCAACGCGCGCCTGCGGGCCGATGGCCTGTTCTTTCCCGTGGAGCCCTCCACCGCCTCGCGCTGCACCATCGGCGGCATGACGGGCAACAATTCCTGCGGCGCGCGCAGCCTTGTCTTTGGCAAGATGGTCGATCATGTGACGATGGTCGATGCGCTGCTCGCCGACGGTGCCGCGATGCGCTTCGAGCGTCGCGCCGCGATGGCGAACCAGCCGCTCGCGGATGCCATGCTGAATCTCGCCGAGCGCGAGCGCGCGGAAATCGAGATGCGCTACCCGAAGGTTCAGCGTCGCGTGGGCGGCTACAATCTCGATAGCCTGCTCCTGCCCGATGCCAATCTCGCTCATCTGCTTGTAGGGTCCGAGGGCACGCTGGCAGCCTTCACGGCGATTGAGCTGCAGCTCACGCCCTTGCCGAAGCATCGCGTCATGGGCGTCTGCCAGTTCCCCAGCTTCCGCTCCGCCATGGAGACGACGCGTCAACTCGTGGCGTTGGCGCCTACAGCCGTGGAGCTGGTGGATCAGAATGTGCTCTCGCTCGGAGCGGATATTCCACTTTTTGTGCGCACGCTTTCGCGCATCACCCGGGGGCGGCCGGATTGCCTGCTGCTGACCGAATTCGCCGGCGATGATCCGGATGCGCTGCGGGTGAATCTCCGCCGGCTCGATGAAGCCATGGCCGACCTCGGCTTCCCCGATGCGGTGGTCGAGGTGCTCGATGCCGGCTTGCAGAAGCAGGTCTGGGAGGTGCGCGAGGCTTGCCTCAACATCATGATGTCCATGAAGGGCGACGGGAAACCCGTTTCCTTCATCGAGGATTGCGCGGTGCCGCTGGAGCATCTCGCGGATTATACCGATGCCATGACGGCGTTGTTCGAGAAACATGGCACGCGCGGCACCTGGTATGCCCATGCCAGCGTCGGCTGCCTGCATGTCCGGCCCATCCTCGACATGAAGACGGAAGCGGGCGTGCGCGCCATGCGCGCGATCGCCGAGGAGACGACCGAACTCGTACGGCGCTTCAAGGGCTCCTATTCGGGCGAGCATGGCGATGGCATTTCGCGTTCGGAATTCATTGCGCCGATGTTTGGCGAGCGGCTGAGCCTCGCCTTCTCGGAAGTGAAGACGGCCTTCGATCCCGCGAACCGGCTTAATCCCGGCAAGATCGTCGCGCCGTTTCGGATGGATGATCGCCGGCTGATGCGGTTCGATTCCGAATACGCTACCGTGCTTCCCGCAGCAGCCGCGCTCGATTGGAGCGAATGGGGCGGCTTCGCTGGCGCGGTGGAGATGTGCAACAACAACGGCGCCTGCCGCAAACGCAGCGGCGGCGCGATGTGCCCCTCCTTCCGCGTGACGGAGGATGAGGCGCATGTGACGCGCGGGCGCGCCAATGTCCTGAGACTCGCGATTTCCGGACAACTGGGATTCGATGCCTTCACTTCACCCGAGATGAAGGAGGCGATGAGCCTGTGCGTGGGCTGCAAGGCCTGCCAGCGCGAATGCCCGACGGGCGTCGACATGGCGAAGATGAAGATCGAGTTCCAGCACCATTACGCGGCGCGGCATGGTCTCGGCTTGCGCGATCGCCTCGTGGGCTGGCTGCCGCGTTATGCGCCGCTTGCGCAGCGCTTTCGCGGCATTGCGAATCTGCGCAACCGCCTGCCCCTGCTGCGGCATCTGATGGAACGCATGACCGGCTTCTCCGCTGAACGCCCGCTTCCGGAATGGCGTGAGCCCTGGCGCGAGGATGGCTCCTTCTCGACACCGGATGATGTGCGTGGCGACGGGCTCGATCTCGTGATCCTGGTCGACACGTTCAACCGGAATTTCGAGCCGGAGAATCTCGCATCCGCCATGCGCGTGCTCAGGTCGGCGGGATATCGCCTGCATCACGCGAAACCGACGGAGGGAAAGCGTCCGCCCTGCTGCGGGCGCACCTTCCTTTCCGTGGGGCAGGTGGCGGAGGCGCGGGCGGAGATGGATCGGCTCGTTGCCACCTATGCGCCCCTTGTGGCGAAGGGCGCCCGGATCGTCGGGCTTGAACCTTCCTGCCTGCTGACCCTGCGAGATGAGTTGCGCGCGGTGAGGCCGGGCGCGGATGCGGCGGCCATCGGCAGGGCGGCGTTCCTGATCGAGGAGGTTCTCGCGGCCGATCTCGCGAGCGGTCGCGTGACGCTGCCGCTGGCCGACCAGCAGGGTCTCGTGGCGCATCTCAACGGCCATTGCCACCAGAAGGCAGCGGATGTCATGAGTGCGGTAGAGGCTTGCCTCAGGGCCGTGCCGGGCCTGGAAGTGAAGCTGATCGAATCGAGTTGCTGCGGCATGGCCGGCAGCTTCGGCTATCAGGCGGAAACCTTGGAAATCTCCCGCGCGATGGCGGAAGCGAGCCTGCTGCCGGCCATCCGAGCGGCAGGGGTGGGAGACATCATCGTCGCCGATGGCACCTCGTGCCGCCACCAGATCGCGGACGGCGCGAGCCGCGAAGCCTTGCACGTCGTGCGCGTTCTTGATCAGGCTCTTGTTGTTGACGACGCATTGTCTTCAAGCGAGCCGGCCATCACTTTGCCCGGGAATGTTTTCGCGCGGCAGCGGAGAAGCCCATGACGCGGATTTCGGCCGTCGATGGTATCCATCGCCGCTACCTCCACGATGAGGTGGCGGAGCGCATTCGCGACCTCATCCGCGCGGGCGAGCTGGAACCCAACTCACGGGTGAATGAACTGGAACTCGCGGAGCGTTTCGGAATTTCGCGCACGCCTCTGCGCGAGGCGATCAAGATCCTCGCAACCGAGGGCCTGCTGGAGCTTCTGCCCAACCGGGGCGCGCGGGTCCCGGCGGTCAATGAGGCAGAAATCGACGAGATGCTGGAGGTGATCGCGGGGCTCGAGGCGAATGCGGCGCGTCTCCTCGCAAAGCGCATCACCGACAGTGAGATCGCGGATATCGCGGAATTGCATGAGGCCATGCTCGAGGCCTTCGAGAGGCGCGATGAAGCGCGCTATTTCACCCTCAACCGACAGATCCACGAGGCAATGATGCGCGCGGCGAAAAATGCCACGCTCGCCCAGCTCTATGCCGGGCTCTCAAGCCGCATCCAGCGCTTCCGCTACGCGGCGCACAAGACGCCGGAGCAATGGCAGCGCGCCATCGACGAGCATGAGGAGATGCTCCGCCTGATGATCGAACGCGATGGAGAGAAGCTCGCAGCGCTGATGGAAAGGCATATTCTCGGCAAAAAAGAACCCATTGCCGCCCAGTTCGGGGCAATGGGTCCAGGACGCGCCACCTGAAGGCTCAGGGCCGGGGCATTCGTTGTGCCCCGGCCTTGTGGAATTCAGTTGCTGACGGTCACTTTCGCTTCGCGCGCGACCTTGCCCCATTTCTGGATTTCCGAGGAAATGAACTTGGCGAAATCATCGCGATAGATGCTCGGAATGGCCGAACCATTATTGGCCCAGATGGTCTTGATCTCGTCGCTCGCGAGCGCCTTGCGGATTTCGGCCGTCATCTTCTCGATGACATCCGGCGGGGTGCCCTTGATGGCCCAGACGCCATACCATGTGGAGACCACATAGCCCTTCAGGCCCGCCTCTTCTGCGGTCGGCACATCGGGGATCGCCGCATTCCGCACTTCCGACGCCACTGCGAGGCCGAGCAGGTTGCCGCCCTGGATCTGTGGGGCGGAGGAACCGAGGCCATCGAACATCACGTCGATCTTGCCGGAAACGAGATCCTGCAGGGCCGGCCCCGCGCCGCGATAGGGCACATGCACGAGATCCACGCCGGCGAGCATCTTGAACATCTCGCCCGCGATATGGTGCGTGGAGCCATTGCCGGAGGAGCCGAAATTGATCTTGCCCGGATTGGCCTTGGCATGGGCGATGAAATCCTTCAGCGATTTCACGTTCGGAAGCGCCTTGGGCGACAGCGAGACCACCTGCGGCGGCATCGCGATCACCGCGATCGGCACGAAATCCTTCTCGAGGTCATATTCAAGCTTCGGGTAGATTGCCGGGGCGATGGTGTGATGCGCGGCACCCACGAAGAAGGTGTAGCCATCCGGTGTCATCCTGGCCGCCAGGCTGGCACCCAGCGTGCCGCCCGCGCCGCCGCGATTGTCGATGATCACGCGCTGGTTCAACTGCTTGTCGAGCTCTGCCGCGAGCGGGCGGGCGAAGGCATCGGTGCCGCCGCCGGCCGGGAAGGGATTGAGCAGGGTAATGGGGCGGGCTGCGGGCCAGGCTTGCGCCAGCGCGCCCTGCGGCACCAGGGCGCCCACGAGACCCAGCGCGAGGCCGGCAAGTGTGGCGCGACGGGTCGTCTTGCTGTGCGAAACTGTCATGGTGGTCCTCCCTTTGCCGGCTGTTTGCTTGCCGGCTCTTGTTATGGTTCCAGGGCGGATCGTTTCCGCCGCGGATTTTCTACGGCCCTCGGGCCGCGCAAGATCGTTTCAGGCTCCGTTGAGCTCGGCAAGGGCTGTGATCCGCTTCGAGAACCGTTCGCCCTGCACCCCGCACATGGTCGCGCCTCCCGGCGGCGGCGACAGGGACGCAGGCGCTTCTGCCGTGCGGCTCGAACGATTGAACCCGCTCGCGGATTTCTCCGAGAAGGGGTGGCGGCATTCCCGTGCCGAGATGGTCAACTACCTTTACGATCTGCCATCCATCGAGCAAAACCATGAGAAATTCGCCATTCATGGGCTTGTTACGGCCTGCGCTTCGGTGCAGGAGGCGGCACGCGCAGCGCCTTCCGCCATCCGCCGCAAGCAGGCCTCCTGACAGAACCGGAATCAGACCATGCCGAACCACCTTTTCGACCAGATCACCCAGCGGATGCCGGCCGCCAATGCGCCTTTCGCGCATCTGCCGGATGGGCGAAACTTCAGCTATGCCGATGTGCTGGCCGTTTCCGCCCGCTTCGCGAATGCCATCACCGGCCTTGGAGTGGTGAAAGGCGATCGCGTGGCGGTGCAGGTGGAGAAGAGCATCGAAGCGCTGATGCTCTATCTCGCCTGCGTGCGGGCCGGGGCGATCTTCCTGCCGCTCAACACGGCCTATACGCCGGCGGAGATCGAGTATTTCCTCGGCGATGCCGAGCCGGCCCTGTTTGTCTGCGATCCTTCGAAGGCGGAAGCCCTCCGGCCTGCCGCCGCGAAGGCCGGCGCAAAACTCGAAACCCTTGGCGAGCGGGAGAGCGTCGAAAAATCCGCCGGGTCGCTGATGGACAAGGCGTTGGCGGCTTCGGCGACCTTCTCGGATGTCGATTGCGGCGCGGATGACCTCGCGGCGATCCTCTACACCTCCGGCACCACGGGCCGCTCCAAGGGTGCGATGCTCTCTCACGAGAATCTCGCTTCGAATGCCCGCGCATTGGTGGAAACCTGGCGTTTCACGAGCCGGGATGTGCTGATCCACGCTCTGCCGATCTTCCACACGCATGGGCTGTTCGTGGCCACGAATGTCATCCTGTTCTCCGGCGCTTCCATGCATTTCCTGCCGAGATTCGACCCCGCGCAGGCGCTTTCGCTGATGCAGAAGGCCACGACCATGATGGGCGTGCCGACCTTCTATGTCCGCCTTGTCGATCATCCCGGCCTCACGAAGGAGGCAACCGCGAAGATGCGGCTGTTCATTTCCGGTTCCGCGCCCCTGCTGGCCGAGACGCATCGCGCCTTCGAGGCGAAGACGGGACATGCCATTCTCGAGCGCTACGGCATGACCGAGACCAACATGAACACCTCCAACCCCTATGAAGGCGCGGAAAACGGGTCGAGAATTGCCGGCACGGTGGGTTTCCCGCTGCCGGGTGTTGCGCTGCGCATCACCGATCCCGAAACGGGCTCGCCGCTCGCCGCCGGGGAAATCGGCATGATCGAGGTGAAGGGCCCGAACGTGTTCAAGGGCTATTGGCGAAACCCGGAGAAGACCGCCGCCGAATTCCGGGCGGACGGCTTCTTCATCACCGGCGATCTCGGCAAGCGTGATGCGCGCGGCTATGTGCACATTCTCGGACGCGGAAAGGATCTCATCATCACCGGCGGTTACAACGTCTACCCGAAGGAAATCGAGGGCGAGATCGATGCCATGCCGGGCGTGAACGAGAGCGCCGTGATCGGCCTGCCGCACAAGGATTTCGGCGAGGGCGTGACAGCCGTGGTGGTGCCGGTGAAGGGTGCCGAACTCAGCGAAAAGGCCATTCTTTCCGCGCTGGAAGGGCGGCTCGCGAAGTTCAAGCAGCCCAAGCGGGTTCTGGTGGTGGAGGAGTTGCCGCGCAACACCATGGGCAAGGTGCAGAAGAACGTTTTGCGCGATACCTATCGCGAACTGTATAAGGCCGGATGATGCGTCGCCCGCCCTCCTTTCCCGCCCCTGCCGATGCCGCCGCGCGACGCGCGAAACCGGCCGTTATCTGCTATCCGGTCGAGACCTTGCCCGAGCCGGACATGGCCTGGCTCGAACAGGCCCGCGCGAGCCTCACCCAGGTGGAAGAGGTGATCGTGCCGCCGCGCGACGCGAAGAGCTTCACCGTGCCGGCGGCCCATTTCTTCCGCATCACCAGCATCGAGGGGCCGCAGGTCGGCGATCTCAACCTGTGGAATGCCAACGACCTTACCGAGCGCTTTTTCTCCGGCAAAACCCGTGCGCTGCACGGCACGCATGTGAGCACGGGGATGCGGCTCTGGAGCAATCTTCCGAACCTCCGGCCGCTCGCGACCATCACCCGCGATACGCTCGACTGGTATGGTTTCGATGCGGATGGCGGCGGCGTGCATGATGTCATCGGCACGCGCTGCGACCCCTACACGCATCGGCTGCTGAGCGGCGGGGATTACCATTATTGTTGCCATTCGAACCTTTCGCGCGCCGTGTCCAAGGCCAGCGGCCTGCCGGTGCGCGAGGCCGAGATGCATGTGCATGACGTGCTCAATGTCTTCATGTGCACGGGCTTCACGCGCGACACCGGGCAGTATTTCATGAAGGCAAGCCCGGTGCGGCCCGGCGATTTCATCGAGTTCTTCGCGGAGATCGACCTGCTTGGCGCGCTCTCGGCCTGCCCCGGCGGGGATTGCGGGTCGGAGCATTCGAGCGATGTCGCCCCCTGTCATCCCCTCAAGGTCGAGGTGTTCCGCCCGGCCGATGCGTTCGTTTCCGCGTGGAAGCAGCCGGAGCGCCCGGCCTATTCCCGAACGCACGGCATGGGCTGAACATTTTCAAGCGAAGTGGTTTCAAGCGAAGTGCTCGCCGGATTGCTTGAAAAATACGAAAAAAAGAGAAAGGCCTAATCCGTTTCGCCCAGCATCAGGCGCGTCAGCGCGGAAGCGCGATCCCTCAACCCATCGACCACGTTGAAATGGTGGCACCCCTCGATGTGCAGGCTGGAGGTTTTCGCCTCCAGCCCGAACCAGATATTCGCGAGCAGATCGTTCTGGCGCAGGAATTCCGGTCGCTCCTCCGCGCCCACCGCACAAGCCACGCGCGTGCCGGGCAAGGGGGCGAGCAAGGCGGGGCTCTCGGTTTGCGCTTCCGCGGCATCGATGCGGAGTTTCTCGTTCGCGGCGATCTTCATCAGCGGGCGCAGATCATGCAGGCCACTGATCGAGGTGACGCGGGAGAGACGCGCCAGAACCGCTGCGGAAAGCGGCGTATCGCGGCAGACCATGCGCGTCACCAGATGACCGCCGGCGGAATGCCCGGCGAGCCGGATCGGGCCGACACCATGCTTCGCCGCCGCCTCGATGGCTTGGCCGATCTCGCGGGTGATCTCGGCGATGCGCATATCAGGTGCCAGTGTGTAGGAGGGCATGGCGACCGCCCATCCCGCGGCCACGGCACCCTCGGCCAGATGTGACCAGACGGATTTCTCAAACGCGATCCACCAGCCGCCATGCACGAAAACCAGCAGGCCGTTCGGCTCGCCTTCCGGGCGGAAAAGATCGAACCGGTTGCGGGGCTTTTCGCCATAGGGGATGTCGAGTTCCGCGCGTCCCGCGGCCAGCATCGCCGCACGGAACGCCGCAGCCTCGGCCATCCAGCGCGGCGGATAATCCGGCCCGCCGGGGATATGGCCCATATTGTTATAGGCGTCTGTCCAGTCGATCATCCCCTTTTCTCCCCGAGGGCATGGTTGCGCGATGCCCGGCATGATCGCAAGGGCTCGGCGCGACAAATCTTCAAACGCGATATTTCAAACTTGAAAGAACTGCAAAAGCGTGATCGGATACGCTTTGTCTCGGGGAGACGGACATGCGCATTCTCTGCCTCGGCGGAGGCCCGGCTGGCCTCTATTTTGCGATCTCGATGAAGCTGCGCGACCCCGCGCATGAGGTCGTCGTGCTGGAGCGCAACCGTGCGAACGACACCTTCGGCTGGGGCGTGGTTCTCTCGGATGACGCGCTCTCGCGCATGGAGAAGAACGATCCTAAGAGCACCGAGGCCATTCGCGATCATTTCGCCTATTGGGACGATATCGCGGTGGTGCATGACGGGCATCGCACGGTATCCGGCGGGCATGGTTTCGCGGGCATCGGCCGCAAGCAGATGCTCATTCTGCTGCAGGAGCGGGCGCGCGAACTGGGCGTCGAACTGCGCTTCGAGACGGAGTTCAGAACGGCGGAGGAATATCGCCGCGAATATGATCTCGTGATCGCTTGCGATGGCATCAACTCGGTGGTGCGCAAGGAATATGCCGAGGTTTTCAAGCCGGATATCGACATCCGCCTCTGCAAGTTCGTCTGGCTCGGCACGCACCAGAAATTCGACGACGCCTTCACCTTCATCTTCGAGAAGACGAAGCATGGCTGGGTATGGGCGCATGTCTACCAGTTCGACGCCAACACCGCGACCTTCATCGTGGAATGCAGCCAGCAGACCTGGGAGGCTACCGGCTTCGCGGGCATGTCCAAGGAAGAGACGGTCGAGACCTGCCGCAAGATCTTCGAGCGCCATCTCGGCGGACATGATCTGATGTCGAACGCGGCGCATCTGCGGGGCTCGGCGGTGTGGATGAATTTCCCGCGCGTCATCTGCGATCGCTGGTATCATGAGAATGTCGTGCTGATGGGCGATGCTGCGGCCACGGGGCATTTTTCGATTGGTTCAGGCTCGCGGCTTGCTTTCGACAGCGCCATCGCGCTCGCTGAATATCTGCATTCCGAGGCGGATATGACCGCCGCTTTCGAGCGCTATCAGGCCGAGCGCCGGCTCGAAGTGCTGCGCCTGCAATCGGCGGCGCGGAACAGCCTCGAATGGTTCGAGGAGGTCGAGCGTTATCTCGACATGCCGCCTTTGCAATTCGCCTATTCGCTGCTCACCCGCTCGCAGCGCATCAGCCACGAGAACCTGCGCCTGCGCGATCCCGAATGGCTCCGCGAGGCCGAGGATTGGTTCCAGCGTGAGGCTGGTGGCGAGCCCGGCCGCAAGCCGATATTCGCGCCCTTCCGGCTGAAGGACGTAAGCCTGAAGAACCGCATCGTTGTCTCGCCCATGGCGCAATACAAGGCCGTGGCTGGCTGCCCCACCGACTGGCATTTCGTGCATTACGCCGAGCGTGCGAAGGGCGGCGCGGGGCTGATCTTCACCGAGATGACCTGCGTTTCGGCCGAGGGGCGAATCACGCCGGGCTGCCCCGGCCTCTACGCGCCGGAACACGAGGCAGCATGGAGGCGCCTCGTCGATTTCGTGCATGCCGAGACATCCGCGAAGATCGCCTGCCAGATCGGCCATTCGGGACGAAAGGGCTCCACGCAATTGGGCTGGGAGGATGCGGATCACCCGTTGCCGGCTGGCAACTGGCCGCTCATGGCCGCTTCAGCCATTCCCTGGACGGCGAGAAACGCTGTGCCCAGGGCGATGGACCGCGCCGATATGGACCGCGTGACGGCGCAATTCGCCGAGGCGACGCAGCGCGCGGCGCGGGCGGGCTTCGACATGATCGAGCTTCACGCCGCGCATGGCTATCTCATTGCCTCGTTCCTCTCGCCGAAGACGAACATCCGCTCGGACGAATATGGCGGCAGCCTCGAAAACCGCATGCGCTATCCCCTCGAAGTGTTCCACGCGATGCGAGCCGCGTGGCCAGCGGAGAAGCCCATGTCGGTGCGCATTTCCGCGCATGACTGGATGGGCGAGGAGGGTGTGACACCGGCAGAGGCCGTGAAGATCGCCCAGGCCTTCCGCGCAGCGGGCGCGGATATCATCGACGTTTCCGCCGGGCAGACCGTGCCGGAGCAGAAGCCGGTTTATGGCCGCATGTTCCAGACACCATTCTCGGATCGCATCCGCAACGAGGCGGGCATCGCGACCATGGCGGTCGGCAACATCACCGAGGCCGATCAGGTCAATTCCATCCTGATGGCGGGCCGTGCCGATCTCGTCTGTCTCGCGCGGCCGCATCTCGCGGACCCCTACTGGACGCTTCATGCGGCGATCCTGCTCGGCGACCGGCAGACGGATTGGCCGCTGCCCTACCTCGCCGGGCGCGATCAGGCTCGGCGGCTTCGGGAACAGGCGCAGGAGGCTATCCGCGCATGAACCTCGCCGGCAAAAGCGCACTCATCACCGGCGGCGGCTCGGGCATCGGGGCCGATCTCGCGCGCGGCTTCGCCGAAGCGGGCGCCGCTGTGGTCATTGCCGGGCGGCGCCTGGACGCGCTGGAGGCGGTGGCTCGCAAGACGGGCGCGCGTGCCGTTCAGGCGGATGTGACTGACGAGGAAAGCGTCTCGCGGCTCTTCATGGAAGCCGGGCCTTGCGCAATCGTGATCGCTAATGCCGGAGCGGCGGAAAGCGCGCCCTTTGCCAGAACCAGCCTCGCGCAATGGCATGCGATGCTGGGCGTCAATCTGACCGGCACCTTCCTGACCTTCCGCGAAGGGTTGAAGCAGATGCCAGGCTGGGGGCGGCTCATTGCCATCGCCTCCATCGCCGGGGTGCGCGGCTACCCCTATGTCGCGCCCTATGTGGCGGCAAAGCACGGCGTGGTCGGCCTCACCAAGGCTGTGGCGCTGGAAGTCGCGCAGCGCGAAATCACGGTCAACGCGATCTGCCCCGGTTATGTGGCCACCGAGATGACCGATCGTTCGGTGGCTCATATCCGAGCGAAGACAGGCATGAACCAGGCCCAAGCGCTCGGCGCATTGACGAAGACCAGCCCGCAGAACCGCCTGATCGAACCGGCTGAAATCACCAGCCTCGCGCTCTGGCTTTGCTCGGCGGATGCGCGGGGCATGAACGGGCAGGCCCTTTCGCTCGCGGGGGGCGAAGGCTGATGGATCTGCGCGCGCCCGAATCCCTCTCCAGGCGCCGGCTCAAGATGTGGATCCGCCTGCTCGGCGTCACGCGCAGCGGCGAGCGGCGTCTGCGCGAATATCTGCGCGTGGAGCATGGGACGACATTGCCCCGCTTCGACGTGATGGCCGCGCTCTGGCGCCGCCGTGAGGGCATCTCCATGAGCGAACTCGGCCGGCTGCTGCTCGTTTCCGGCGGCAACGTGACCGTGATTGTCGATGGCCTCGAAAGGGAGGGGCTCGTCATCCGCGCGCATTCGAGTGCGGATCGCCGGACGGTGGCCGTGTCGCTCACCGAGCGAGGACTCGCCGAATTCGAGCGCATCGCGGCGGGGCACGAAGCCGAGATCGACCGGCTCTTCGCGCAACTCGGCGAATCGGATCTCGAAACGCTCAACGGCATCTTCAAGCGCCTGACGAAGGACAAGACATGACCCGCATGGCCGGCCTTCAGCCGCAGCATTTCCGCTGGGAGGCGAGCGACCGCATCGCCACCATCCGCCTCGCCCGCCCGGACCGGAAGAACCCGCTGACCTTCGACAGCTATGCCGAGTTGCGTGATGCCTTCCGCGCGCTCGCCTATGCCGAGGATATCGATGCGGTGATCTTCGGCTCGAATGGCGGGAATTTCTGTTCCGGTGGCGATGTGCATGAGATCATCGGGCCGCTTGTCGCGATGGACATGAAAGGCCTGCTCGCCTTCACACGCATGACCGGAGACCTCGTCAAGGCGATGCTCGGCTGCGGCAAGCCGATCATCGCGGCGGTGGATGGGATCTGCGTGGGCGCGGGTGCGATCATCGCCATGGCCTCCGACCTGCGCCTTGCGACGCCGGGAGCGAAATGCGCCTTCCTCTTCACGCGCGTCGGCCTTGCGGGCTGCGACATGGGCGCCTGCGCCATGCTCCCGCGCATCATCGGGCAGGGCCGTGCGGCGGAGCTGCTCTATACCGGCCGCGTGATGCGGGCGGAGGAGGGCGGGCGCTGGGGCTTCTGGAACGCGCTCCATGCGCCGGAAATGCTCGATGAGGCTGCCCTCATGCTCGCTCGCCAGCTCGTGGCAGGCCCGACTTTCGCGCATGGCATCACTAAGACGCAGCTCAACCAGGAATGGAACATGAGTCTGGAACAGGCGATTGAGGCGGAGGCGCAGGCACAGGCGCTGTGCATGCAGACCGAAGACTTCGCCCGCGCCTATCGCGCCTTCGTGGCGAAGGACAAACCGGTCTTCGAGGGCAATTGAGATGGCCGATCGCTCCTTCCTCGCCTGGCCGTTTTTCGAGGATCGCCATCGCGATCTCGCGGGAAAACTCGAGGCTTGGGCGGCGGCGAGCCTGCCCGTGGACCACGCCGATATGGATGCGGCCTGCATCGCCCTCGTTCGCAAGCTGGGTGAAGCGGGCTGGCTTTGGCACACGGGTTCTGAAGCCGGCGAAGCACTGGATGTGCGCACGCTCTGCCTCATCCGCGAAACGCTCGCGCGTCACGATGGGCTCGCGGATTTCGCTTTCGCGATGCAGGGTCTCGGAATGGGTGCGGTGAGCCTTTTCGGCACACCGGCACAGCGGACATGGCTTTCCCGCACGCGCGCCGGCAGTGCCATCGCCGGCTTTGCGCTGACGGAGCCCGGCTCCGGCTCGGATGTCGCGAATACCACGACGAAGGCCACGCGCGTTCCGGGGGGGTTCCGGATCGATGGCGAGAAGACCTATATCTCGAATGGCGGCATCGCCGACATCTATGTGCTCTTTGCCAGAACGGGCGAAGCACCGGGTGCGAAGGGGCTTTCGGCTTTCCTCGTTCCTGCGGCAACAGCCGGATTCGAAGTGGTCGAGCGCATCGACGTCATGGCCCCGCACCCGCTCGCCTGGCTGCGGCTGGAGAATGCCGTCATCCCGGAATCCGCGCTGATCGGCAGCCCGGGTGACGGGTTCAAGATCGCCATGTCGGTGCTTGATGTCTTCCGTTCCACCGTGGGCGCGGCTGCGGTGGGCTTCGCCCGCCGGGCGCTGGATGAAGCTCTGGCGCGGGTGCAGGCGCGAAAAATGGGCGGTGTGCCTCTCAGCGAACTCCAGATGGTGCAGGGGCACCTCGCCGACATGGCGCTGGAAATCGATGCGGCGGCTTTGCTTGTCTATCGCGCTGCCTGGACGAAGGATCAGGGGGCGGCTCGCGTGACCCGCGAGGCGGCGATGGCGAAGCTCCACGCGACGGAAGCCGCGCAGCGTGTCATCGATCTCGCAGTGCAGCTTCATGGAGGCGATGGCGTACGCAAAGGTTCGATCGTCGAGAGCCTTTACCGCGAGATCCGTGCCTTGCGCATCTACGAGGGGGCATCCGACGTGCAGCGCGTCGTGATTGCCCGCGCCATGCTGTCCAACATGAAGGGAAATCTCTGATGCAGATCAATGAGACATCTCAGCACGAGGTTCTTCATCCGCGAAACTGGAAGCCGGCTAAGGGCTATGCGAACGGCATAATCGCGAAGGGCCGGATGGTCTTCCTTGGCGGCCTTGTCGGCTGGAATGCGGATCAGGAATTCGAAACAGACCATTTCGCCGGCCAGGTGGAGCAGACGCTGAAGAACATTGTCGCGGTTCTGGCCGAGGCCGGCGCGCGGCCCGAGCATCTGGTGCGGCTCACCTGGTATGTCACGGACAAGCACGAGTATCTCGCCAGCCTCCCGCAGATCGGACGGGCCTATCGCGCGCATGTCGGAAGGCATTTCCCGGCCATGGCTCTGGTGCAGGTGGTAGCGCTGTTGGAGGACCGCGCCAAGGTCGAGATCGAGGCCACGGCGGTCCTTCCCGAGTTCTGAGGAGCAAGGCCATGCCAGAGACGATCATCCTCGGGCCCAGTGGCCATGTCGACACTTTCGCCCGCGACAACCTCCCGCCATTCGAACAATGGCCGGAAATCCGGCTTGACGGGTTTTACTACCCCAAATGGCTGAATGCCGCGGTGGAACTCACGGATCGCATGGTGGAGCGCGGCTTTGGCGATCATACCGCGCTCATCGGCAACGGGCGCCAGCGCACCTACAAGGAACTCTCGGACTGGACCAACCGGATCGCCCATGCGCTGGTGGAGGATTATGGCCTGAAGCCGGGCAACCGGGTGCTGATCCGCTCGGCCAACAACCCGGCCATGGTCG
Source organism: Rhabdaerophilum sp. (assembly GCF_046092605.1). NCBI lineage: Bacteria > Pseudomonadati > Pseudomonadota > Alphaproteobacteria > Hyphomicrobiales > Rhabdaerophilaceae > Rhabdaerophilum > Rhabdaerophilum sp. The sequence goes on from NZ_JBJTDY010000010.1 coordinate 58,338, forward strand.
CCTGCTGGCTTGCCGCCACCAAGGCCGGCGCGGTGGTCGTGAACACCATGCCGATGCTGCGGGCGGGCGAACTCTCCCAGATCATCGACAAGGCGAAAGTCAGCCTTGCGCTTTGCGATACGCGGCTGATGGATGACCTCGTGGCGGCGGCAAAGACCAGCGTCACGCTTTCGCATGTGATCGGCTTTGACGGCACCGCGAACCATGATGCCGAGCTTGATCGTGCGGCACTGCGCAAGCCCGTGCGGTTCGAGGCGGTGAAGACGGGCCGCGATGATGTGGCGCTTCTCGGCTTTACCTCCGGCACGACGGGCGAACCCAAGGCAACGATGCATTTCCACCGGGATCTGCTCATCATTGCCGATGGTTATGCGAAGGAAGTGCTGAAGGTAACGCCGGAGGATGTGTTTGTCGGCTCGCCTCCGCTGGCTTTCACCTTCGGCCTCGGCGGGCTGGCGATCTTTCCGCTGCGCTTCGGCGCGACGGCAACGCTTCTCGAAAGCGCGACGCCGCCGAACATGGTGGAAATCATCCAGACCTACAAGGCAACGGTGTGCTTCACCGCGCCCACCGCTTATCGCGTGATGCTGCGCGCCATGGATGAGGGGGCGGATCTTTCCTCGCTGCGTGCGGCGGTTTCCGCGGGTGAAACCCTGCCTGCGCCGGTCTACGAGGAATGGATGCGCAAGACCGGCAAACCGATGCTCGACGGCATTGGGGCGACCGAGATGTTGCACATCTTCATCTCCAATCGATTCGGAGATTCGCATCCCGCCTGCACGGGGAAGCCGGTGACGGGCTATGAGGCGCGCATTGTCGATGAGTCGATGAGGGAGGTGCCGAGGGGGCAGGTCGGTCGTCTTGCGGTGCGCGGGCCAACCGGCTGTCGTTACCTTTCCGATAGTCGGCAAAAGAACTATGTGCGCGAGGGCTGGAATGTGACGGGCGATTCCTTTTGGCAGGACGAGCACGGTTATTTTCATTTCGCCGCACGTTCCGACGACATGATCATTTCCGCCGGGTATAACATCGCCGGGCCGGAGGTGGAGGCAGCGCTTCTCGCCCATCCCCATGTGCAGGAATGCGCGGTGATCGGCGCGCCGGATGAGGAACGCGGGCAGATCGTGGAAGCCCATGTGGTGCTGGTCGCCGGGATCGCCGGGGATGCCGACACGATCAAGCTTCTGCAGGAGCATGTGAAGGCGACCATTGCGCCGTTCAAATATCCCCGGTCGGTGGTGTTCACGGCGCAATTGCCGAAGACGCAGACCGGTAAGATCCAGCGCTTCCGCCTGCGGCAGGGCTGAGCCGCATTCTCAATGGAAATCCCGGCTTTTCGGCAGGATTCGCGCATCGCGCGGGTGTCTGTGCCGCGGGGGCGGTGCCAGATGCAGCGGCGGTGGAATCGGGTTGTGACGCGGATCGCGCGCATTGCCGGGTGCGCCGAGGGTTGATCCCTCATCGGCCGGCGCCAGCAGCGATTTCGTGAGACCCATGCCGGTTGTGCCCGCCCCCCACAGATGATCGAGCATACCGGAGCGGTCGATCACGTTGGTGGCCATGAGATGCACCACGCCTTCCGGGCTTTTCTGCACGCGCCCCTCCACGAGCATCAGCCGCGCGGCCATCACGGGGCGGCGCAGCGCCTCGAATTGTCGCGCCCAGAGCACGCAATTGGTGACACCTGTTTCGTCTTCCAGCGTGATGAAGATGGCATTGCCCTTGCCGGGCCGCTGTCGCACGAGCACAAGCCCTGCCATGCGCGTGAAGCGCCCATCGGCTCGGCTCGCGGCTTCTGCCGCCGAGCACACGCCCTCGCGCCGGAAGAGTGGGCGCAGAACCGCCATGGGGTGTGATTTCAGGGAAAGGCGGAGCGTCTGGTAATCGGTCGCGACATGCTCGCCGAGGCTCATTTCAGGCAGGTTTGCTTCGGCCTCAAGGCCCAGTTCAGGCGCATCGGCACTCGCGAAAAGCGGCAAGGGATCGTCCTCCGGTAGGCGGCGCACCTCCCAGAGCGCACCGCGCCGGTCGAGCCCGATGGAGCGGAAGGCATCGGCATCCGCGAGCGCGCGCAACGGGCGGCCATAGAGCCGCGCGCGTGTGGAAAGCGCTTCCATGCTTCGGAAGCCCTCGCGCCGTGCGACCACCAGCCGTTTCGCCTCCAGCTCATGGATTCCCGCGGCCTGCCGGAAGCCGAGGCGCAAGGCGAGGCTGCCCTTCGCATCGCGTTCCAATGTGTTGTCCCAGAAGGAATGGTTCACATCCACGGGACGCACCTCCACGCCGTGCTCGCGGGCGCAGCGCACGATTTGCGCGGGCGCGTAGAAGCCCATGGGCTGCGAATTCAGCAAGGCCGCCGCGAAGATCGCGGGGTGGTGGCACTTGATCCAGGAGGAGATGTAGACAAGCTTGGCGAAGCTTGCGGCATGGCTTTCCGGGAAGCCATAGGAGCCAAAACCCTTGATCTGTCCGAAGCAGTTCTGTGCGAATTCGCGATCATAGCCGCGCGCCACCATGCGCTCGACCATCAGGCTCTCGAAGCGGCCGATGGTGCCGACATTGCGGAACGTCGCCATCGCGCGGCGCAGCTGGTTCGCCTCCACATCGGAGAATTTTGCGGCCACCATCGCAAGCTGCATCGCCTGTTCCTGGAAGAGCGGCACGCCCTTCGTCTTGCCGAGCACGGCATGGAGTTCATCCGGCGGGCCGTGCTCCGGCGCGGGCGAGGGGAAGATGACGGCTTCCGCACCGCTGCGCCGGCGCAGATAGGGGTGCACCATGTTGCCCTGGATGGGGCCGGGGCGGACGATCGCCACCTGGATCACGAGATCGTAGAATTCGCGCGGCTTCAGCCGTGGCAGCATGTTGATCTGCGCCCGGCTTTCCACCTGGAAGACGCCCACCGAATCCCCGCGGCAGAGCATGTCATAGGTCGCCGTGTCACCTTGCGGCACATCGGCGAGGCCCATCTCCACGCCAGCGTGATCCTTCAGCAATTCCAAAGCCTTGCGGATGCAGGTGAGCATCCCCAAGGCCAGCACATCGACCTTCATCAGGCCCAGCGCATCAATATCGTCCTTGTCCCATTCGATGAAGGTGCGGTCCGGCATCGCCGCATTGCCGATGGGCACGAGTTCATCCAGCCGTGAGCGCGTCAGAACGAAGCCGCCGACATGCTGCGAGAGGTGACGCGGAAAGCCGATGAGGCGCTTCGCGAAGCCCACGGCGCGTGCGATCCACGGATTATCCGGGTCGAGCCCCGCCTGTTTCACCTGGTTGCGGGTGATATCCGAACCCCAGCTTCCCCATTGCGTGCCGGAAAGCGCTGTGGTGACATCCTCCGAGAGGCCCAGGACCCTGCCCACCTCGCGGATCGCGCTTTTCGGCCGGTAATGGATGACGGTCGCGGCAAGCCCCGCGCGCTCGCGGCCATAGCGCCGGTAGATGTGCTGGATGATCTCCTCGCGCCGCTCATGCTCGAAATCGACGTCGATATCCGGGGGTTCGCGGCGCTCCTCGGAGATGAAGCGCGCGAAGAGCACATTGTGCTCGGCCGGGTCCACCGCAGTGATTCCCAGCACATAGCAGACGGCGGAATTCGCCGCCGAGCCCCGCCCCTGGCAGAGAATGCCCTTGTCGTTCGCCACGCGCACGATGTCGTGGATGGTGAGGAAATAGCGGGCATATTTCAGTTTGCGGATGAGGGCGAGCTCGGCTTGCAGCAGCTTCTCGACTTTCGCCGGCAAACCATCTGGATAGCGCATGGCGGCATGGCGCCATGTCAGTTCCTCCAGCCAGCCCTGCGCATCCCGGCCCGGTGGCACGGGTTCATCCGGGTATTCGTATTTCAGTTCGCCGAGATCGAAATCCACGCGGGCGAGAATATGCCGTGTTTCTGCCAGAGCGTCCGGATGGTCCGCGAAGAGGCGTGCCATTTCTGAAGGCGGCTTCAGATGCCGCTCGGCATTCATCTCCAGCAGGCGGCCGGCATTCTCGAGCGTCCGCCCCTCGCGGATGCAGGTGAGGATATCCTGAAGATCGCGCTGGCCCGGCTCGGCATAGAGCACGTCATTCGTGGCCAGAAGCGGGATGCGATGCGCCGCGCCGATGGAATTCAGCTCCGCGAGCTTGCGACGATCATCCCCCCGGCGCGGCATGCTGGCGCCGAGCCAGAGCGCGCCGGGGGCTGCCTCCGTGAGGCGGGACAGCAGATTCGCGAGGTTCCGCCGGTCGCGGCTGGGCATCAGAATCAGCAGCAGATCGCGCGCATCGGCGAGAAGATCGTCGAGCGTAAGGTGGCATTCGCCCTTCTTCGCGCGACGGTTGCCGATCGTCAGCAAACGGCAGAGTCGCCCCCAGCCGGTGCGATTTTCCGGGTAAACCACGATATCCGGCGTGCCATCCGCGAAGGCCAGCCGCGTGCCGGTGACGAGGCGGAAGCTTTTCGCGCGGTCCTGAACCCAAGCGCGCAGGGCTTCCGCTTCCTCCGGTGGAGGGGTGCGATTCTCGAAGCGATATTCGCCGGGGCCGGAGCCCTCACGCTGCCTGATCGGCGCAAGCACGCCACCCTCGCGCAATTCCTTCAGCGCATTCCAGGCGCGCACCACGCCCGCGACCGTGTTGCGGTCTGCAATGCCGAGCCCCTCATGCCCGAGAAGAAGGCTCGTGAGGACGAGATTCTCTGCTGGCGACGCCCCGCGCAGGAAGGAGAAATTCGTGGCCGAGACCAGTTCGCCAAAAGGGGCCGAGAATTGTTTTCTCATGGAAACAATCCATGCAGAAACCAGCGCGGCTGGCTGTTCCGACCCTCGTAAAGCCCCTCGCGAAAGATCCAGAACCGGTGCCCGGCCTGATCCTCGATGCGGTAGTAATCGCGCGTGGCGGGTGCGGGCAAGGTCTCGCGCCACCATTCCGGGGCGATGCGTTCCGGCCCTTCCGCGCGCGTTACTTCATGCAGCATGCGCCGCCAGCGAAAGCGCAGGGGCGGGCTGTCCGGCACCTCGGCCAGCACCTCGATGGGCTGCGGATTGGCGAAAAGCGTCAGCGGCCGCGCGGGCGGCTGGCCGGCTTCCGGCGCGGGCCATGCCACGGCAGGGCTCGCCGAGAGAAAGGCCGCCGTGCCGCCCGCGAGCGCGGGATCATGCGTGTCGCGCAACACGAAGCGCCGTACATTCTCGCGCCCGAACCGCGCCACGAGCCGGTTCACGAGATCGGCCAGCGCGCGGGCCTCGTCCTCCGGCTTTGCGCCCTCCGCAAGGCTCGCTTGCGCCTCATGGAGCGGCTCCGAGCGCAGGACCATGAGGCGCAGGGCATCGAAGCCGAAGCCGGGATCGACCGGATCAGCCAGCATCTCCATCTTCAGCCGCGCGAGCCGCACGAGGCTCGCCGCCTCGCGGGTGCCGCTCGCGGTTTCGATGCCGATGCGACGCACCGCGCCATCCGCCCGGAAGAGCGTGAGCTCGAAGGCGCGCCCGCCTTCGCCGCGCGCCTCGAGCCGGTTTGCGATATCGCCCATCAGGCGGGCCAGAACGGTGAGCAGATGCTCCATCTGGGTCATCGGCTCGGGGAAATGCCGCTCGGCCATCAGCAGAGGGGGGGCGCGCAGGGGTGTGATGCGGATATCCTCGCGGCCGAGGATGCGGTGAAGCCGCGCGACGAGGTCCTCCCCGAACCGCGCGGAGAGGATGTGCGATGGCCGATCCGCGAGATCGCCGAGGGTGCGAAATCCCGCCCGGCCCAGCGCGATGGTCGTCGCCTGATCCTGATCGAGCGCGGCAATCGGCAGGGCGCGCGCCAGCGTCTCATCCTCGCCCGTCGCAGCGACTGTGTTGCGCCGGTAGCGCGCGAAGGCCCGGGCCGCATGGGGCGTGGAGGCAATGGCCCCGAAGGTGGTGAGCCCCAGGCTGCGCAGGCGGCGGCGCGCGCGGAGCAGCATCTCGCTCTCCCCACCGAAGAGATGCACGCAGCCGGTAATATCCAGCGCCAGGCCATCCCGGCCCTCGATCGCCACCAGAGGGGTGAACATCTCGCAGATCTCGCTGGCGCGCTTCAGGAAGCGCGCATCGTCCTCCGGTGCGGCCTCCTCCGTCTCAAGGTTGGGCCAGATCGCGCGCGCCTCCGCCAGCGCCATGCCGGTGCCGAGCCCGGCACGGAGGGCGATGGCGTCGATGGCCGAGATGCGCAGCGCACCGCGATCCTTCTCAACCAGCGCGAAGGGGCGCTCAGCCGGCCTCCCGTCGCGGCAGGAGGTCCGGCTCTGGCGCGCGCGGTCGGTCGAAAGAAACGGAAACCACAGCGCCAGGTAGCGACGGCAGGGCAGCCTCGGCGGGTCGGGTGTCGGTTGCAGTTCGGGACAGGAATTGGCGGGCATCGCGATTCCACTCCAGATGGTCGTGCAGGCCCTCGCGCCCGTTGCGGGCCCGGAGCAGGGTGAGTTCGAAAGCGGGGAGGCCGGGCGCTTGCGCCGCCAGCGCGCGGGAGGGCAGGGCGCGCAATTCCCAGCGCGTTTCCGCTGCGCTCGGCCGCGCCTTCGCGGCGATTCGCGTCAGCAGGAGCGGCACGCCGGATGCGCGCGCGGCAAGCGCCAGGCGCCGGCTGGCCGTGAGATCATAGGCCGGGTCCTCGCCCCAGAGTTCGAGGAAAACCACGCCGAGGCCTGCGCAGCGCGCGCCTTCCAGCCCGGCCTGAAGGGCGGCCCTGGCATCCTTCGCGCGCAGGATCATCAGGCTTGCCGGGTCGAGCCCGAATTCGCACAGGCCCGGCGCATGGGGGTGGCCCGCTTCCCGGTCGAAGGCCTCCTGCCGCACCCAGAGGCAGGGGCGCCCCTGCGCGAGAACCTGCCCGATGGCCAGCGCGCAGCCGCTCAAGGCCGCCGAATCGCTCGCGCGGGCGGCATAGAATTCATGCAGGGCGCCGCGGGCAAGAGTGGGCAGGCTCGCAATGCGCGCACCTTCTTCCCCCCCCTCGCCGGAGGGCGCGGACCAGCCTTGTCGCAGGGGAAACGGGTATGCTTGCACGGGCAATGTTCCTACTTTGTTCTAGTAAAGAGAGCAACAGGAACGAGAGTCAAGAGAGGAGAATCGGGTGGAGGCCGTCGGCCGTGGCGAGCTGCGCCTCAGTCTGCTCGCCCCGCAGCGCTTCAGGGGCGACAAGCCCCTTGAAGGCGGCAGCGCGGTTCCAGCGTTGCGATATTCAGATCTTCTCTTCGATGGAGACCGGCAGAGATCAGAACCTGGCTTCCTTCCGCGTCCCATTTCAGGGGAGACGTTCAACAGTTAGATTCTCGCTGCCGCAATCGACGGTCTTCGCGCGAAGATCGCGATCGCAGACCTTCGGGATTTTCCGGAGGCAGCGATCGCTCCTTTCGAATCGAAATGATCCATCCGGACGTGCTTCCGGCGTTTCACCTCGGGCTTGCCCTGGAACACCCAAAGCGGGTGCCGATCAGGCGGCGGCGCGTGCGCCTCCTCGATCTTGCATCGTCTCCTGCCCGGCTGCCACCTGCGACAGGAATTCCTCGACCGCCTTTGAAAGCTGATCAGCGACCGAGCTGAGTTCATGGGATACAGACTGCACATTGCCGGCCTGCATGGATGTCTGCTCGATGGCCGCCGCCATGGTATTGACATTTGCAGTAGCCTCGGAGCTTCCCTGAGACGCAACCCCGATCGAATGCGAAATATCATTCGTTGCCTTGTCCTGCTCGCGCACGGCGTGGGTGATGAGGTTCATGAAGCTCGCGATCTCAGAGACCGCGCCTGCGATGTCCCGGATAGCCTGCACGCTCTCATCGGTCGAGGCCTGCACTGCGGCGATCTGCTCGGCGATTTCGGCGGTGGCCCTGGCCGTCTGGCTGGCGAGAGACTTCACTTCCGTCGCGACGACCGCAAAGCCCCTGCCCGCCTCGCCGGCCCGCGCCGCCTCGATGGTGGCGTTCAGCGCCAGCAGGTTGGTCTGATCGGCAATGGAGCGGATCATGACCACGACATCACCGATGCGTTGTGCCGCGTCAGCAAGGCTGCCAACCTTGTCGTTCGTCTGCTTCGCCACCGCGCTCGCCCGCTCCACGACGGTAAAGGCGTTGTTGGCTTGCGAGGCGATGTCGCGGATCGAGGTGCTCAATGTCTGAGCGGCATCCGCGACGGACTGGACCTCGTTGGCGGCTGTCTCGGAAGCGCCACGCGCGGCATTGGCCTGTCCAGCCGCAGTCATGGCAAGGCCGGTCAGTTCGGAAGCCGTCTTGCCCATCGTCTTCGTGCTCTCGGTGACGCTCGAGAGGGAGCGTGCCATCACCTGGCGGAACTCGACGATCAGCGCATCGATGCGAGCCTGGCGTGTCGCCTCGCGCGCCCGTTCGCTGGCCGCAAGCCCCTCGAGGCGGGATCGCTCAACGGCATTGTCGCGGAACACCGAAACGGTGCGGGCCATCTCGCCGATCTCGTCGCGCCGGTCGAGGGCTTCAATCCGCACATCCTGATCGCCGCCGGCGAGCGCCTGCATCACCCCGCGCAGCTTGCGGATGGGCACGATGATGGAGCGCCCGACCAGCGTCGCTGCGGCAACCGCGAAGAGCAGACCAATTCCCAGGGCGATGACCGCAACCTGCTGGAAGCCGCCAGCACTGGTCGCGACCATCTGGCCGATGCTGCGGTTCTGCGCCTCCATGTAACCGATATTTCCCAGATAGGCGGCCCATCCGCCCCCGCATTACGGCAGAATAGCCCAACCCTGGTCCTCTTGGAAGCGCGAAGCGCGTCGCGACAGCGTCCGTCGCAGCACAATCGCGTTCAGACCGCGATGCCACGCCCC
>NZ_JBJTDY010000011.1:0-7066 GCF_046092605.1 Rhabdaerophilum sp.
GTGCAAAGGCGAGGAAGTGTCCTGAACCCATGCATGGATCGAGCAGGGTCAAATTGCTCGCCGCTCTCGGCCAGCCTTCGAACACGCCGGCGGCTGGCCGCCACGGCCCCTCCGTTCCGTCTTCGGCTGTGTCGCGGACAAAGCGCAGATAGGTCCAGTCGATATCGCCGACCTTGCAGGCAGCCCGCATCGCCGCCTCGTCGGGCGCCGATGTGGCGAGGCCCGGGTTGCTGACGAGCACCTTGCCGGCCCACCAAGCGCCGAGCGTGTTGTGGAGCAGGAAGAGGACCATGTAGTCCTCGGTGAAGAGCTGGGTGACCGCTGGCAGTTCATCCGCGCCGATCTTCACCTCGGACTTGTTGACCTCGTCCTTCTTGTCCGACTGCCAGAACTGGTAGACCCAGCCGAGGCTGTCATCGGCCTCGAACACCGGCTTCGTCAGGCCCTTGAGCAGGTCCTCCATCTCGGAGCGCGTTTCCGGCGGCAGCGCGATGTCCAGAACCGGATCGTCTTTGCGGAAGATCTGCGGCAGCATCCGCTCGGCGTATTCGCTGGCGAGCGGCAGCCAGTCGGTCGCCTTCTCGCGGGCGAGCTCTTGCACCTCGTCCAACGTGATCGCGACGCCAGAGTCCGGCTCGATCAGCAAGTCCGTTTCTGCAAGGAACCGTGCGAAAAGCATGCGATGCCAGTGTTCATAGGCGCATTCCTGCACGAGACGCGCGGTGGCCTGCACTCCTCTGGGATCGCGCCGATCGCCCAGTTGCCGGCCATGGGCGCGCAGTCGGTTGCGCAGCGCACGTTGCTCGGCCGTCAGGTGCTTCGGCGCTTCCGCCTCGCCGACACCAAGCTGTTCGATCGCTTTGCGGGCGCCCGCTTCGGCGACGCGCCGCGCCGCCTTGACGGTTCGTTCCAGATCCTTGCGGAGAGTTCTGTCGAGCGACGCCATGCTGTCTCTCCTCAATTCACCAGCACGGGGCCGTCGGCGATCTTCGCGAGCAGCGTCGCCTTCTGCCGCTCGACCCACGCCTCAACCTCTGCCGCGTCGCGAAGGGTGCTGCGTTCGAGCGTCACCGTTTGCACCTTGGGTTCGAGCAAGCGCGCGGCGCGCTCGATGGCCAGCGTCACGCGGCCGGCGATGGCATCGATCTCCGCTTGAAAGCCGGACACCGGCTTTCGGTCCAGCGTGTCGGCCAGCGCCTCGTCGGTCGATACATCCGGGGTCGCGGGCGCTGTAAGGCCAACTGCCGCCTTGATGCTGTTCTGGTCGGCCGGTTGCAACTTCACCCACACGCTGTTGGCCGCCAGCGTTGTGTTGGCCGTCGCGAACGCCGCTTCGTGCGCGGTCTGGCCCTTGCGGACAGCATCGCGCAACAGGCCGGCAAGCGCCTGACGCGCCCCGTTGGCAGGATCGGAGGCTTCGAGAAGAAGGTGCTGCGAGCGGATCGCTTCGATCTGATCAAGCTGCGACTTCGCCTCGGGGATGTCCGCAGCATGCTTCGCAAGGCGCCCCAGGATACCCCAAGCTGGGAGGCGTGCGGCGATGAGATCGCGCGTTGCGCCCCACGCCTTGATCCGATCCTCCCACTCGGTCGCCTTGTTCTTGATCGCAACCAGCTGCTCGTTGCCGACCAGCCGTTGAATATCCTCGATCTCGGTCGTCGCAGGGCCGGTGGGAACGGGCGGCTCGCCGCCGGCGGCTTTGGCCAGCGAAATCAGACCGGACAGAAACTCCCCGGCCCGTATCGCTTCTTCACCGCTCTTGCAGGACAGGCCAAGGGCCTGGAACAGCTTGCGGAGGATCAGGCGGTCGCCGACCGAGAGCGTCGCGTGTTCGACACGGAAGTCGGCCTTGGCGATCTTGTTCTGATCGAGTTGGCCCAGGGGAACGGCCTGCCCGTTCAGCGTCGCCGTGATGTGTTGGAGCCGATGAAGGGCAATCAACGCGGCGTCCACAGCATCTCGAGGCCAGCCGAAGGGCGAGCCGCTAAGCGCCCTGCGCACGTCCGAACCAGATTTGCCGGCGCCGATCGAGGCGATAACCTGCTGACAAACCGCATGCTTCTCAGTGGCGTCGGTGTGACCCGTCGGCTGGAACGGGTGATCCGCGCCTTCCCGGGCGCGCTTGATCACCGCTTCCCAAGCGCCCGAATCCGCGTCCTTGAAGCGCGGGAACATGCGAACAAGCGAGGCGTCTGTCGCGGTTTTGATGCGCTCGTCGAGCGCAGTCAGCAGAACCTCGCTGCCTCCGCCCTGAAATACTTTCGTATTCGCGACAACGTCCCGGATCAGCCGGTCGCGATCGCCGCCGGCGCGAGCGCGGCGGCTGTCCATGCTCTGGCGCGCTTCCTGCCCTTCGGCGGTTGTCGGGTTGCCCTTTGCATCCAACGTCTGCTGCGTCGCATCGGCCTCGACGATCAAACGGCGAAGATCGTCGGCGGACTGCCGGGGAATGAAGACAAACAGGATCGGGCTATCAGTGCCGGCGGTGCGCGCGGCGTCGACAACGTCCTTCTCCGAGCAGGACCAACCGTCACGAATCCAGATGGGAACGCTGCCACCGTCGATAGTCGGCGCTGTCTGCTCGCGATGAATGAGGAACTGGCGCGGCTCCTTGGCGGCACCCTGGATTACCTTGATCGCTCGCACCGTCCTGTCGACCTCACCGTAAAGGAGCTGGTCACGCTTGAACTGGATTGCGGCGTCGTCGTTGTTAAGCTTCGTCTGGCGATTGCGGAACTCGCGATCCCATTCACTGCCTTCGCGGGTCTGGAGCCGATATTCGTCCCCGACCGGCATGAGAACGCCTTGGTCGGCGAGCTTTTTCAAGGCCACCTCGACCTCTGACCTTAACTTTCCGTTGTCCGCGGAAAGGTCATCAATCAAAAGGTCAGCCAAATGATCCTTTGTGGCACGCACCCCAATGTCGGCCCCGGATTCCCGCTTCAGTTTGCCTACGAGGAATACCAGTCCGCAGATTCGCTGCGCCAGCACACCCTCGGTGCGACCAACCTGAATGATGCGCTCGTTGATCTCACGCAGAAGAACGCCCGTATTGACCATCTCTGGCGCGAGGGCTTCAAACAATTCGTCGGCGGCAACGATCGCTCCCAAGGGCCGCTCGGAGACCTTGGCAACGGCGTCATGGATGATACGCAACTGCGAACGCAGCTGGCTGCTCGTGCCGGCGGCATCGATCTGGCGGAAACAATTTTCCCAGAAGCGTCGGCGAACGGGCAGCAACGGGTAGTCATCGACGATAACGGCGCGGTCTTCGACGACCTCGCCGATCCGCGTGCCTTGCAGTTGGCGGGAGACTTCGCCGGCGTGCGTGTCGAGCAGTGAGCGCACATCGCCGACAGCCGTAGGCTTCTTTTGCAGCAAGACCCTGCGGGTGACGGTTTCCACTTCCGCATCGGAAAGCGGAACGCGGATGGTGAAGCGGTCCATCAGTTTTTGCAGCAACGGAATATCGGTAAGAGCGCTCTGACCTGCCCCGACGATGATGACGTGACTGTCCAGCTGTTTCGAAACCGCCTCGGCAACCTCGGTTGCGAGAACCGAGCGATCGTTCGACTCGCCGATATACTGCTGCACCTCGTCGAGCACGAGCAGAGCGCATGGCACACGGCCGTCGCGGCCGGCCAAGCGCAGCGCTTCTTTCGCCATCCGCAGAAAATCATCCGTGGTGATGTCTGAGTTCTGCGGAGGAAACTGAGCCTTCAGCAGCTGCTTCGCCTCGGCCTCGCTGGCGGCGAACTGGCTGTCGCATTCCATCACGGCCCGCGCGATCGGGCCGCTAACATAGAGATTGTTGAGCTCCCGCTCGAACGACTTGCCGCCTCCTTCGATCGCGGCCTTCACCTTTTCAAACAGACCTTGCGACTGAAGCCAAAGGCAGAACCGCGCCTGCGGATATTGTTCTGGCAGTCCGACCGCTCGCAAGAGGATCGAGAGGATGGTCAGACGAACGTTGTCAGTCGTTCCGCTCGGCAGGGCGCCCGCGGCTGCGATCAGGCCGCCCGCACGTTTGCCGGCGGTATCCAGCTCGCGCAGCAATGCCCGGAGGTCTTCCGGCATTGAAGGAACAAGGCTGCGCGCCGTGGCACCATCCGGGAAACGCGTATCCTGCCAAAGGTGGCAGAGCATTTTCAGGAGATGGGACTTACCGCTGCCGAAAAATCCGCTGACCCATGCACCGCGCTGGCTCGTCTTGCCAAGATTGTCGAGAAACGACCGGACGATCTTCTGAATGCCGTCGGCATACTGCCCCTCGCAGACGAAGGTTTCGAGTTCGCCGCGGAGTTCGGCTTGCGTCCGTTCATTCCGGCTATCGGATATGCGCGCCTGGCCCTGGTTTACGAGTGGATGAACGGCGGGATCGCGTTGCAGCGTGTCTTTGATCTTCATGCCATTCCTCACTCGTTGTGCGCTGTGATGGGCACGGCGAGGTAGTTCCAGCCGTCGCGCGCATCGAGCAGGCGATAATTATTGCGTTCAAAGTGACCTGGAAAAAAAACGACGAGGCGACCCTTGATGTCGCCTTCGATCATTCGCAGTACCTGCGAAATGCGAGCAAGGCCGAAGAGTGATCCCGCGCCGAGCAGCGCGACCACGGTGTCCCCATTGACATCGGCCCCGCGTAGTTCCGTCCGAACCCGATCCGCGAGGTAGCCGTGAAACTCGGCCTCTAGCTTGAGCTGGAGGTCTTCGGGTGAGGCGAAGTATTCTTCGCGGTAGTCGTCAGTGGCCATCCATTGTGCAAACGCGTCCGCTAGATCGAGCTCGCGCCATTCGTGGCCAGCTTCACGCGCTGCTGTCTCAAACGCCAACTTCCGGGCTCGAAGCGTGCGCTCCAATTCCTTGTCGTAGATCACCATGATGACTCGCTGCGCGCCCGCGACGGTTCGCTGCCAGGGAGTGGCGATGTGACGACCGAAAGATTCGGCGAGGTCTTCAATGCGCGCCATTGTCAGGACCTTGTCGAATGGGGATCAAGCCGGGACAGGTTCATCTCAACCACTTCGCCAGACATGCGAAGGTCAATCAGCCCGTTACGTTTGGCTTCGATTGCAAGGTGACGTGCTCGCGAAGGATCACAGTCCAGGACACGAAGCCAGGCACTCGAGAATATCTCGGCGCCACGGAAACCCGCAGCTTGGGAAAGGTAGAGCGCAAACGCCACTACTGTTGGCGTCGTGTTCACCGGCCGGCGCCTCTTGAAGGTGCGGCCCTCTAGATGGCCCGACTGTGCCCACGAACTCGCCGCGTTGCGGCAGACCTTATCCAGGGTGCTGACGCTTAGTCGCCCGCCAACCATCGACTGCAGCGCGCTCTTCATAGACTCGCGTCCGAACTCGCCGTTGACTGGAAGGAATACGATCGAAGGCGCAGTCGCCGCGAGAAGCGGATCTCTGGCGATGGAAATCAGGAGGGCGAGAAGACAGCGCCCCTCAACCTGAACGTCCCACAATCGCCGAAGCACCCGAAACGCGGGAACGGCGGGGTCGAGCGCATAGAGTTCTCCGAGGCGCTGGTTGGTCAATCGCCGCGTCGAGGCGGTCGGCTTCGAGAGGCAATTCCCCTCAATGATGGCCTGAGCATAGTCTTGGCGCTTGGCGTCCGTAGGCGCCGCGGCGAGCACCTGTTGTAGCTCATCGAACATAATCGTCCGACTGGTGTGCGTTCCCTTTGCCCCGAAGCGAAACCCGGCATCCACGGCGCCGGGAGATTCGCCGGCCGCTGGGAAGAACGATAAAGGGTATTCTGACTGTTCGAGCATATATCCGCCGGCAAGTTTGCCGGCACAAGTAGCCGGTTTGCAGAACCTCTCATGCTGGCTCATGGATGTCAAGTTGTAGTTTCATCCGCCGGCAAACATGCCGGCGGGGCTCTTCCTGCAAGTCTTAGCAGGCCTTTCCGCGATCGAGCGGTCAAAGCGCACGAGTGAGGACGGCGAACGGTTTCTGAATGGCCGCAAAAACGGACACAGTGCGGACACAAGCAGAAGCCCCGCTGGCGAGAGCCAAGCGGGGCTTTTCGTAAGCTATTGATGCAGCTTCGGGATTCTGGTTGCGGGAATAGGATTTGAACCTATGACCTTCAGGTTATGAGTCCGAAGGAAGGCTAAAATCGCCAACAAGCTCCAATATTTTTATGTAATAAAATCAGTTAGTTAATGACAGACGGCCTGTTGGCTGCTATTGGATTTTGAGGGGTTTTTGCGGAATCAACTGCCCCCAAACTGCCCCCACGGCGCTTCCGCCGGCTTCCTGGGTCACCCGGGAGCACTGTTTTCTCAAGCTTCAGGTTGCCAATCCGATGGCCACGATTGTCAAACGCGAACGCCAGGGTGGGACGGTCTATCTCGTCGACATCCGCATCCACGGCTTCCCGCGCCAGAAGAAGACCTTCAAGCGGCTGACCGACGCCAAGCTTTGGGCGCAACAGACCGAGGCTGCCATCCGCAAGGGCGAGTTCCAGAACGTCGTTGCCACGGCGCGCGGCAAGACGGTCAAGGACGTCATCGACCGGTATCGCGAGGACGTGCTGCCGCATAAGTCACCGACCACGCAGCGCGCGGAATCGACCTTCCTCGCCTTCTGGGAACGAACGCTCGGCGAATACGCCCTGTCCTACGTAAAGCCCGACATCGTGAGCGTGAAGCTTCGCGAGCTTGGCAAAGCCGGCGACGGGCGCCGGAAGAAGCCTGATGACGAAGCGCTGGATGATAAGGCGAAGCCGACGGCGCCGAAAAAGCGGAAGACGATCAAGAACTACCGCGACACGCTGGAGCTCCTCTTCAAGCACGCCAAGCAGTGGGAATGGATCGCCGCCAACCCGATGGATGGCGTCAACCGGATCACCAAGATCCGCGATGAACGCACACGGTTCCTCTCCGACGAGGAACGGTCCGCCCTCCTCGACGCCTGCACGGCGAGCGACAACGATCACCTCTACACCGTCGTGGTTTTCGCCCTGTCGACGGGCGCCCGGAAGGGCGAAATCCTCGGCTTGACGCTCGGCGATGTCGATCTTGGCCGTGGCGTCGCGATCCGGCGCGAAACGA
>NZ_JBJTDY010000012.1:0-22182 GCF_046092605.1 Rhabdaerophilum sp.
TCTCGGTTCCTACCGGATCCAATTCTACAGCGCCAATTACAACGATATCCGCGAGGCAGGAACTATTCTGGAAGCAGTATCCGCCAATGTGGCTGACTTTATGCGGTCCTTTGAAATTTACCACGCGCAACAGCGCGACCAGCAGCTTTCCCGATCGGTGAAAGAGATGCGCAGCGCGCAACGGCCATAGAAGAGGCGCTCGAGACCTCCTTTGCGCAAGCGGGGCGGGCCGGTTGCCGCTCTGCCGTTCACGGGCATGCAGATGCCGCCGGAGGCGGCCGGCACCTCCATCGGCATCGGCCACCCGCGGCTTCGCTCTGCGCCTCGAAGCGCGTGCTGCCGCAGACCGATCTCATGCGATCAGGAAGATCGCCGGTTGATCGAAGGAAAAAGCGCGAAGAGTAGAGAAAAACGCGAAGAGTTGCGATGGCCGGGCGCGGGCCACCTGCTTCTCTCGGGTCTGTTCCCGCCCCGGGGTCAGCCCCAGGCGCCGATCAGCGCATCGGCATCCGTGATCACCGCGACATTCTGCAGCGCGTAATTCACCGAAGCCGTGTGCCATTCCGCGTTCATCGTGGAGCAGCAATCCTCCGGCACGACCATGAAATAGCCCTTGTCCGCGCCCGTGCGCGAAGTGTGCTCGATCGACATGTTGGTCCAGGCGCCGGTGACGATAACGATGTCGCGCTTCAGCGCCTTCAGCACCGTTTCGAGCCGCGTGCCCTCCCAGGCGCTCATGCGCTGCTTCTCGACGACATGATCGCCGGGCTGGGCCTCGAGCCCCGGCACGGGTGCCACGCCCCAGCTGCCGCGCACCAGCGCGCGCGCATCGGCGAGGCCCTCGAAGAGCGGCGCGTTCATCGTGACACCGGGGCAGCCCGGCTCCACCACGAACCAGACATGGATGACGGGTATGCCGCGCTGCCTAGCCGCCGCTGCGAGGCGCGCGGCGTTGCCGATGGCGTTCTGCTCGCGGCAATGGACGGGGGAGCCGGAAGAGGCGAAGGCGCCGCCCTCCATCACCACATCGTTCTGCATATCCTGGATGATCAGCGCACAGCGGGAGGAATCGAGCGCATAGCCCGGCGCGGCCTTCTTCGCGCCGTTCCGGCCGATGCTCGCGCCGGCCTGCGGGGCGGAAGCGCGGCCGCTCGTGCCCTGTCGCATATAGGGCTCGGTGCGCGGCCCCACCTTGGTTTCCACCGCATAGACCGAATGCGTTGCGGTGAGGAACAGGGTGCGGAAATCCGGCCCGCCCCAGGTGAGGTTGCCGACGAGTTCCGGCACGCGCAGCTTGCCGATCAGCCGACCATCCGGCGCATAGGTCCAGACGCCGCCCGGCCCGCAGAGCCAGACATTGCCGAAAAGGTCGCATTTCATGCCGTCCGGCACGCCCGGCTCGCTCGCCGAGACGATGCCCGAGGCGAAGATGCGACCGTTGGACAGCATTCCATCCGGCTTCACATCGAAGACGCGGATGACGTGCTGCACCGTGTCGTTGATATAGAGACGGGATTCATCCGGCGAGAAACACAACCCGTTGGGCTGGTCGAACAGCATGCGTTCCACCAGCAATTGCGGCTGCCCGCCACCGGGCGGGATGCGATAGACGCCCTGAAACCCGAGTTGCCTTGGTCGTTCCACGCCATAAACCGGCATGCGACCATACCAGGGGTCGGAGAAATAGATCGCCCCGTCGCTCTTCACGACGACATCATTGGGGCTGTTGAGTTCGCGGCCTTCGAAATGCGAGGCAAGCACCTCGCGCCTTCCATCCGTGCGCTCGCGCACGAGGGTCGAGGTCGCATGCTCGCAGACGATGAGGTTCAGGTCGGCATCATAGGTCATGCCGTTGCATTTATTCGCCGGGCGCATCACCTCGGTGACGCCCGCGCGATCCCAGCGGCGGCGCACATCGCCCGGCATGTCCGAGAACAGGAGGTGATGATCCCGCGGATGCCAGATCGGGCCTTCCGTGAACTGGAAGCCGGTGCCGATCTGGCGAACCGGAGCCCAGAGGTCGACGAGTTCGGCAAAAGCCGGGTCCAGCGCGACATGCGTTGTCATGTGCTTCCCTCCGCCGGGTCAGGAACGCGGGCTCAGACCGGGAACCAGTTGCGCTTCGGCACGCTTTGGACCAGCGGGCCGGGCACGGCCATGTCGAGCCGGCCCGTGACCTGCCCGGCCTCGATCCTCGCAGGCTTGTCATGCACCGGCAGCAGGAAGCGCGAGCCGTTGAGCAGCTTCTTGATCGCGGCCTTTTCCTGCCTTTTCGTGGTGCCGTGATTGCCGGTGACGCGCGGCTCATCGGCATGGATTTCGTGATATGGGTCCACGATCTGGTCGTTGAAATCATAGATCACGTCGCCGCAGATGGTCGCGCGCCCCTCGGCGGTGTCGACATGGATGTTCATCGAGCCCTCCGTATGGGCACCCGCCGCCTCAAGGTAGCAGCCGGGGAAAAGCTCGATCATCCCGGTGAGTTCGAGATCCTCGAGGCGCAGGGCGTGCTTCGTGTGCAGGCGGTCGATCAGGTGCTTGATGTCCGGCGCGGGGTATTGCGGATGCATGAGGCCCGAGACGGAATATTCGAGTTCCCGCCGGTTCACGATCACCGTGGTGTTCATGGGGAAGAGCTCGTCCTTCCCGGCATGGTCGATATGGAGATGCGTATGCGCGACGTAGCGCACATCGCCCATGCGCACGCCGTGTTTCATCAGCTGGTTCTCGATCATGTTCTCGTGGAATTGCAGGCCCCGCATGCCGAGGCTTTCCATGATCTGGTTGTGGCGATAGCCGGTATCGACCACCACGGGCCAGGGCCCGCCAAGGATCAGGAAGCCGTAGGTATAGGTGCGCTTGCGCTGGCCGCAACCGCGACCCAGCACGAGGAAGCTCGATTCCAGCTCGATATCGCCATAATCGAGCACCTTGATTTCCAGCGGCATGGGGAGTTCCTCCTCGTTATCTGAGCTTGTAGGTCTGGCGGGCGGTGCCCGCGAAAATCTGCGCCTGCTCGGCTTCGGGCAGCGAAGCCGCCGCCGCGCGATGGGCGGAGATCAGATCGGCATGGCTCGTCCAGAGCTTCTCGATCGGGAAATTCGAGCCAAAGAGACAGCGTGAGGCGCCGAACATCGCCACCGTCTCGGCGAGGATGAAGGCGATATGGGCCGGGTCGTTCCGGCGCAGGAAAGTGCCGAGGCCCGAGAGCTTGCTGACGACATTCGGTTGCCTGGCGAGAAGCTTCATGCCCGAACGCCACTCGGCGATGCCCGCTTCCGACAGGTCTTCGAGCATCCCCGCATGCTGGAGCACGAAGGTGACCTTCGGGCAGGCGGCCGCGAGTTCCGCGGCGCCCGCCATCTGCCCCGCGAAGACCTGCAGATCGAAGCTCCAGCCGTAATCGCCAAGCCGCGCGACATTGCGCTGGAGAACCGGATCGCGGGCGAGTTCGGGGCCGGATGCGAAGCGGTAGAGCGGGTTTTCGTGCCAGTGGAGCTGCATGCGCACGCCGAGCATGGATGGCTCCTTGGCGAGCGCATCAAGAGCGGGGCGGATATCCTCCGCGAGCAGGTCGGCATGGGCGACAATGCCCACCGGGAACTCCGCGCGCTTTGCCGATTCCGCCACGAAACGCACTTCATCCAGCGCCCGCGCCGGTGCCCAGTTCGCCTGCACATAGACCGCGCCGGTGATGCCGCTGCCGGCGGCATCGGCCAGATATTCCTCGATTTCGTAATCCCGGCGGATCGGCTCATAGGGCCCGAAGATGCGCGGCTGCATCGGCCCCGTCAGCCAGGGCAGATCGGCCTGTCGCCAGATGTGGAAATGGGCGTCGATCATGCCGCCCTCCCCTTTAACATCGGCTCGCCCTGCCCGAGCGCGAGCAGATGCCGACAGATCGCGGCGGTGGAATTGCCGTTGGAGAGCGAGGCAAGCATCGGGCGGATCGCCGCAAGGGCTTCCGTCTGCGGCTGGTAATCCGGATCGGCGGCGAGCGGCGAAAGCCAGTCGATGCGGAAGGCGCGCGCCGCAAGCCGCCGCACGGCACCGATCATCGCGCCGGGATCGCCGCGTTCGAGCCCGTCCGAGAGGATCGCCACCACCGCGCCGCGCGCATAGCCCGCGAAACGCGGCACGGCGAGGAAGGCCGCGAGCGCATCCCCGATCCGCGTGCCCCCATCCCAATCCGCCACAAGCCCCGAGGCCTGCGCGAGCGCCTGCTCGCGGTTGCGCAGTTTCAGCGCCCGCGTGACCCGTGTGAGGCGTGTGCCGAAGGTGAAGACCTCGACCCGTGGCGCGCTCTGCACGATGACATGCGCCAAAGCGAGATTGGCATCGGTGCGGCTCTTCATCGAGCCGGAAACATCGATCATCAGGAGGATCGGCCGGGGACGGCTCGCGCGCCGGCGGCGGGTGAGCCGCATCACATCGCCATCGGTGCGGATCGCAGCGCGCAGGCTGCGGGCCAGATCGATCGAGGCCCCGCGCCGTGCCCGCCGGAACCGATAGCCGCGCCGGCGGGGAAGCGCCGCCGGCAGATTTCGTGCGAAACGGGCGAGAACATCGCTCGCATCCGGCGGCCTGAGCGCGCGGATCGCCAGGGCCTCGGCTTCGATCGCCTGCTGGCCCGTTTCGTTGACGTTCTCGCCGATGAGGATTTCGCGGCTGCCCGCCTCCTCCTGCACGTTCATTTCCTCGTCAGGCTGCCAATCGTCGGCCTCGCCCGGCTCGGCGGCACCGCCGAGGAAGTGGAAATCGAACAGGGCGTCAAACCTCTCGCGCTGCTGCGGCTGCGGCCCCAGCGTCGCCCAGGCGGCCTGCCGCACCTGTTCCAGCGAGCGGGGGCCGAGAAGGGTGATCGCCTCGAGGAACGTGATGGTCTGGTCAGGCGAGACAGCGAAGCCATGCTCCCGCAGCAGGTTCGGAAAAGCCACGAAGGGGCGTGATGCCGCAGGGAGAACCGACCCGCTCATGCCGCCACCGGCGCGATGAGGGAATCGAGCCGGGGCCGGAGGAAGGCGAGATCTTCCTCGTCCTTCAACGCTGCACCGATCGAGCGCCGGAAGGCATCCGGCCAGGGCGTGCCGGTGCGCGCGAGCGCGGTCGCGGCCTCCGCCCAGTCCACGGCTTCGGCCACGCCCGGCGGCTTGGTCAGCGGCTCCTGCCGCAACAGGCCCACGGCGCGCACCACGGCCCGCGCGGTTGCCTCCGCCACGGCCGAGGAGCGCAGCATGATGATGGCCGCCTCGCGCTGCGGATCGGGGTAGGCGATGTAATGGTAGATGCAGCGGCGACGCAGAGCCTCATGCAGGTCTCGCGTGCGGTTCGAGGTGAGGATCACCACGGGACGCTCGGCCGCGCGCAAGGTTCCGCGCTCGGGGATGGAGATCGAGAAATCCGACAGGAATTCCAGCAGGAAAGCCTCGAATTCATGGTCGGAACGGGCGATTTCGTCGATGAGCAGCACGGTCGATTCCGGCCGCCGCAGGGCGGCGAGCATCGGCCGCTCGATCAGGAAATCGTCGCGATAGAGATCGGCGCTCTCGCCTTCCCGCGCCTGCCGGATCGCGAGCATCTGGCGCGGATAGTTCCATTCATAGAGCGCGGCGCTGGCATCGATCCCCTCGAAGCATTGGAGGCGGATCAATTGCCGCCCGAGAATGCCGGAAAGAGCCTTCGCGGCCTCGGTCTTGCCCACCCCCGGCGCACCTTCGAGCAGCAGCGGCTTGCCAAGCGCAAGCGAGAGGAAGGCGGCGGTCGCGATGCCGTCATCCGCGAGGTAATAGGCCGCACGCAGGGCTTCCGAGAGGGCTTCGGGGCTCGAAAGACCGTTGGGGAGCGCGCGGATCGTCATGATTCAGGGCTCATGGCTCAGAGCGCTCCGCCACGACGCTGTTGCGGCTTCGCGCCGCCATTCGCCCGGATGCCGCGCAGGATCTTCTCCGGCGTGATCGGCAGCTCGTTCACCCGCACGCCGATCGCGTTGTAGACGGCATTGGCGATGGCCGGCAGAACGGGGTTCGCGCACATCTCGCCCGGCCCCTTGCCGCCGAAGGGCCCATCGGGCGCGGGACGCTCGAGAATGGTGATCGAATAGGGCGCGATGTCGCCCGGACCGGGCATCAGATACTCGTTGAAATCGCGCGGACCGTGATCGGGATTGGGGTAATAGGGCTCGGGCGTTTCATAAAGCGCATGGCTCAACCCCATCCAGGCGCCGCCCACGAGCTGCTGCTCCACCATTTTCGGGTTGATGACGCGGCCGAGTTCATAGGCCGAATTCATGCCGAGCACGGTGACCTCGCCCGTCTCGTCATCCACCTCCACATCCGCCACGAGGCAGGCATGGGCGAAGGCCGTGTTGGGGTTCATCTCGCCGGTCTCGGGATCGACGGAAGAGAGCGGGATCAGGAAGATGCCCCGCCCGGCAATGGTCTTGCCCTGCTTGAACTGCGCGGCCTGCGCCGTGGCCCGCACCGTGATCGAGCGCGAGGGCGCGCCCTTCACATGGATGTTGCCCTTGCCATCCGTCACGAGATCGGCCGCGTTCACCTCCAGCTCCTCGGCCGCAGCTTCAAGCAGCACGCCCCTCGCCTCGCGGGCGGCGGCAATCACGGCATTGCCCATGCGGTGCGTGCCTCGCGAGGCAAAGGAGCCCATGTCATGCGGGCCGGTATCGCTGTCGGCGGTGTCGACATAGACATCCTCGATCGGCACGCCGAGCGTCTCCGCCGCCACCTGCCGGGTCACCTGCTTCATGCCCTGCCCCAGATCGATGGCGGAGAGCGCAACGGTGAACTTGCCGTCGGGGTTGGAATGGATCAGCGCCTGGCTGGGATCGCCGCCGAGATTCATGCCGATCGGGTAATTGACGGACGCCATGCCGCGCCCCTTGAAGCGAGCCATCTCAGCGTCTCCGCGTGCCGAAAACCGAGGAGAAACGATGCGCGCCATGCTGGGAGGCCGGGCCGGCGGCGGGTGCAGCAGGCGCGGGTGCAGCAGGCGCGGGTGGCGGCGGCTGGTAGGCCGGAGGCGGTGTTGCGGCCGCAGGACGATAGGGCTCGTATTGCGGAACGGCCGGTGGCTTGGCGCGGTTTTCGGTCGAGCCTTCCATGATCGGCTGCCTGGTCATGGGGATGCGCATGGTTCCCGCCGGCAGGGTTTGCGTCGGGCGGCCATTGCGTGTTTCCGGCCGGCCGATCCGGCCATTCTCGTCGATCGGCGTCGCGGGGATTTCCGCGCGCGCGCCGCCGCCGCCCGTCAGCGAGGACTGGCGCTTCGCCTCTTCCGAGAGCGGCCAGCGGGCCTTCTCCGCCGCGACCTGCACGCATTCGATCAGGGCTGTGTTCTTCGCCACCCGGCGATGCGCTTTCATGTCGCCGTCGCGATAGGCGTTGAGGATGCGGAACTCCATCGGGTCCATGCCGCAGGCCTCGGCGCCCTTGTCCATGTGGACTTCCAGCGCGAAATCCACCGCCGTGATGCCGAAGCCGCGCATGGCCGTGGAGGGGCAACGATTCGTGTAGGCCACATAGATGTCGGAGGCGACATTCGGGATCGTGTAGGGCCCCGGCAGATGCGCCGTGCATTTGATGGCGGCGTAGCTCGAAAGGCGCGTATAGGCGCCGGCATCGAAATAGGAGCGGATATGCCGCGCGAGAATGCGCCCGTCGCGCGCGATGCCATCCTTGATGTAGATGCGCTCGGCGCCGCGCGGGCTGCCATAGAGCATCTCCTCCTCGCGATCGAGCACATAGCGCACCGGCCGCCCGGTCATCATCGCGCCGAGGATGGAGAGCGGCTCGGTGAGGGAATCCACCTTGCCGCCGAAGCCACCGCCCACCGTGCCGCCAATGAAGTGGAGCCGGTTGGAATCGAGATTCACGATCTTCGCAGCCGTGCCCAGCGAGAAGAACAGGCCCTGCGCGCAGGAATGCACCACGAAGCGTTCATTCTGCTCCGGTGCCGCGATCGAGCCGTTGGTCTCAGTCGGCGCATGCTCGATCGGCGACATCTGGTAGCGTTCCTCGACGATGAACTCGGCCATCGCAAAGGCGCGCTCGACATCGCCAAAGCGAAGCTTCTGGTGATCGAATTTCTCGTGATATTCAAAGCAATTGCCGGGATAGGTCTCGTTCACCACCGGCGCGCCGGGCTTCAAGGCCTCCTCGACATCGAAGATGGTTGGAAGCGGGTCATATTCCACCCGCACCAGGGCGCGCGCGGCCAGCGCCTGCGCCTCGCTCTCGGCGATGATCGCGACGATCGGCTCGCCCTTGTAGCGCACCTTGTCTACCGCGAGGGTGGGTTCGTCATCCTTGCCGAAATTGATGAGTGAGAGCAGCGTGTTCTTGTTCACCGGCACATCCGCGCCGGAGAGAATGCGCTTCACACCCGGCGCGCGCTCGGCCGCGGAGATGTCGATGCGGCGGATGCGGGCATGATGATGCGGCGAGCGCACGACCTTGAGATGCAGCAAACCCTCGAAGGCATGGTCGTCGAAGAAGGGCGAGCGTCCGGTCACATGGCCGGGCATGTCCTGCCGCTGGATGCCCTTGCCCACGACATTGAGGTTGTCGTCGCGCTCGTTCTGGAAGAGATCCTTGCGGAATTCCATGGCATCAGCCTCCTTCAGGATCGGCTTGGCGCGGGCATGGCGCGCGCGGCGGCGAGGATGGCCTGGATGATCGGCTCGTAGCCGGTGCAGCGGCAGATGTTGCCGGCGATGGCGTCGATCACCTCCTCGCGGCCGGGGTTCGGGTTGCGGTCCAGCAGCGCCTTCGCGGCCATCAGCATGCCCGGCGTGCAGAAGCCGCACTGCGCGGCGAAATGCTCCATGAAGGCGTTCTGCAGGGGGTGCAGATTCGGCCCGTCCGCCATGCCGGAGACGGTTTCGATGCTGGCCCCCTCGCAGGAAGCCGCGAGCGTGAGGCAGGAGAGCCGAAGCTCGCCATCCATCAGCACAGAACAGGTGCCGCAGGAGCCCTGCCCGCAGCCATATTTCGGGCCGAAATCATTGAGTCCGCGCCGGAGCACGGTGAGGAGGTTGTCGGCCGGATCGGCAAAGGCCGCGCGATCGGAGCCGTTGAGCCGGAATTGCACGGGAACTTTCGCCATCACGCCCTCCCTAGCCTCGCTCGCCAAGCAACCGCGCGAGATGCACCGGCAGCACCTCGCGGCGATACCAGCCGGTCGCGATCGCGTCGGTCGCAGGGGCTGCGCCTTCGAGCGCGGCCGCGCGGGCCGCAGCGATGCCGGTCGCGTCAAGCACCTTGCCTTCCAGCGCCCGCTCGACCCCCCGCGCGCGCATCGGCATCGGCGCCATGGCCCCGTAAGTGACGCGCGCCTGCCCGATGCGGCTCGCGCTGCCCGGCAGATGCGCCGCGATCGAGAGCACCGAGAGGCCCTTGGGCTTCACGCGGCTGACCTTCACGAAGCGGAAATCAGCCGGGTTCTGCGGCCGGTTGAACTGCACGCCCGCCACGAGACGCGCCTCACCGCGCGAACGACCCGCGAGCCATTCCTCCAGCGGCATGGCGCGCGGGCTGCCATAGCCGGCGAGCACCATCACCTGCGCATCGAGCGCCAGCAGGGCGACGGTGAAATCGCCATAGGGCGTCTCGGCGAAGAGATTGCCGCCAATCGTCGCCATGTTGCGGATGCCCGGGCCACCCACCGCGCGCGCCGGCGCATGCAGGAAGCCAAGCTCGCGATTGGCGAGAACCATCGCCATGGTCACGCCGGCGCCGAATTCGACGCGGTTGCCGGAGACCTGCATCTGCCGGAAGGCAGGGTCGGTGATGCGCAGCAGGGTTCCCTCCGTCAGCCGCCCCTCATTCACATCGCGCATCACGAGCGTGCCGCCCGAGAGGAGCCTTGTGCCGGGATCGGCGGCGAGGATGCCGGCGGCTTCGGAAAGGCTCTGGGCGACCCGGAGGGCAAGCGGCATTTCAGGCTCCCGTTTCGAGCAGTTGCGGCAGCTGGCGCACGGCTTCCATGCCCGCGACATAGACCTCCTCGCCCACAAGGCGCGCGAACTCTTCCTCGCGTCCCGCAGGCGTGGTGAAGCGGCTTTCCCAGTGCCAGAAGCTGCGATTGCCATCGGTGACCGGCAGAAGCCGGATATGCGAGACATAGTTGAAGAGCGGGATGGGCGTGTCGAGCAGGCAATAGCTGAAGCTCATCTCGAGGTCGGAGAGGCTCAGAAGCTGCTCGCGCAATTCGCTGCCATCGCGCAGGGTGACGCGGCGCACGCAGCCCACCTTGTCCACCGGGTGGCCGCGCTCGATCTGGCTCGTCGCCACGATCGGGTGATGCTGGTCAAGCGCGTTGAAATCGCGCACCACCGCCCAGAGGCGATCCACCGGAACATCGATGATCGTGCTGCGAACCACGCGCGGCATCTCAGCCTCCGAACGACCGCTTCAGCGCGTCAAACCCGCCCTGAAACACGTTGCCGCCAATGCCGGAGACGAGATCGGCCTCCTTGTCGGGGGCGCAATCGAATTCAGCCGACCATTCGATGAAGGTGCGGTCCTGGTCGGTGATGGGCGTCAGGCGCAGGGTCGCGACGTAGTTCGTCAGCGGCATGGGACTGTCGAGGATCGAGTAGGTGCAGAACATATCGTAATCCGACAGACCGAGAAGCTGCTCACGCAGCCGGTCGCCGTTCCGGAGCGAGAAGGCCCGGACGCAGCCAACCTTGTCGGCCGGCTCGCCATTCTCAATGCGGCTTTCGGCAATGGCCGGGTGCCAGTTCGGCAGGCCATTGAAATCCCGCACACGGGCCCAGACCCGGCTCGCGGGAGCGTTGATCACGCTGGATGCATAGACGCGCGCCATGGTTCACCCCGTCATTTCTTCTCGCCGCCGCCATCTTTCGGCTTGGGCGGCTGGGCGTCCTTGGCGACGCGTTGCAAGTCGGAGGCCTCGCGCATCAGCCCGCCCATCTTGGTGAGGCTGCCGCCCTCGATGCCGATCTCCTTCAGCACCTCGTCGATGAGCGGGGCCTGCACCCGGTAGCGCAGCGCACTCTCGATCACCTCGTCGGTGGGCGTGCGCGCAACCGAGCTGCCGCCCGCGCCACCGAGGCCATCGACATGCAGGATCTTGATGCCGTCGATCTTCTCCATCGGCTTGACGCTCTCGCGCACGATGCCCTCGATCCGGTCGAGCAGGCGGCGGCGGAACAATCCGTAGCGGGCCCCATCCGTGAGCACATTCTCGGCCTCGTAGAGGAGGCGCTGCGCTTCGGCTTCCACCGCGCGGCGCACCTTTTCGGCCTCGGCGGCGATGCGGGTTTCCTCGGCCGCCTTCTCGGCCATTATCACTTCCACGGTCTTGCGACGCTTCGCGGTCTCGCTCTCCTGAACGGTCTTGACCATTTCGGCGGCTTCCACGGCCTTGGCCTTGGCGATCTCCGCCTGGGCTGCGGCCGCGCTCTCTTCCAGCGACTTGGTGTAGAGCGTGATGGCCTTTTCCATCGCCGCATTCTCGACATCGCGCTCGCGCTCGATCTCGAGCTTGCGCAGATCGCGCTGGCGTCCGACGCGGGCTTCATCGAGGCCACGATCGGAAGCGATGCGCGCGCGTTCCACCTCTTCGTTCGAGGCGATCTGCGCTTCCTGAAGCGCCTGCAGGCGCGCGATCTCGAGCTGCTCGATCACACGCTTGCGCTCGAGGCGGGCGGCTTCCAGCGCCTGCTCGCGGGCAACATCCGTGCGCTCCACTTCCTGCTTCGCGACGATTTCCGCCTGCCGCAGGGCCTTGTCGGCATCGGTGCGCTCGGCCTTCTTGGCAGCGACGATGATGGCGCGATCCTCCTCGGCGAGTTCAACCACGCGCTTCTGATCGATCTGCAGGATCTCACGCGTCCTGCTGGAGGCGATGCGCTCCTCCTCGATCTTGAGTTCGGCGGCGATTCGCTGGCGCTCCACGGCATCGCGGCGCTGGATTTCCGCCGCCTCGAGTTCCTCGGCCCGGCGAATTTCAAGCCGGCGCGTTGCGAGTTCGGAGGCGATGCGCTCGGCGGCGATCGCCTTTTCCTGCGCGATGCGCGCGGCTTCGGTCGCCTCGCGCGCCGAGATCTCGGCCGTTTCGACCACCTTGTTGCGCTCGATCTCGAGCTTCCGGCGCCCCTCCTCGAAGCTGATCCGCTCGGCGGTGACGGCATTTTCCTGCGCGATGCGGGCCTTTTCCACGGCCTCGCGCGCGGCGATCTCGGCCTCGTCCAAAGCCTGGTTCCGCGCGATCTCGAGGTTGCGGACTTCCTGCTCGCGCCCGATGCGCTCGGCATTGACGAGCGCTTCCTGCGTGATCCGCGCCTTTTCGGTGGATTCACGCGCGGCGATCTCGGCGGCTTCGAGCATCCGCGTGCGCTCGATTTCCTTCTGGCGCGTCTCGAGATCGGAGGCGATGCGCGCGGCCTGGATGGTCTTTTCGTTGGTGATGCGCGCCTTCTCGATCTCCTCGCGCGCCGCGATTTCCGCCGCCTCCACTGCCTTGGTGCGCTCGATCTCGCGCTGGCGTACCTCGCGCTCGGAGGAAATCCGCGCCTCGCTGATCGCCCGATCATTGGCGATCTTGGCCTTCTCGATTTCCTCGCGGGAGAGGATCTGCGCCTGCTCGGCCTCGGTATCGCGGGCGGCGCGCTCGCGGGCCACCTCGGCGCGCTGCATGGCGCGGCGGATCTCGATCTCGCGCTGCTGTTCAAGGCGCGCGGTCTCGCTCTCGCGCTCGATATCCAGCGCCTGCCGTTCGGCCTCGAGATTGCGGGTGCGAATCCTGATCATCGATTCCTGCTCGATGTCGTTGCGCAGCTTCCGCTTTTCCTCGATTTCCCCGATGATGCGCGTAAGGCCTTCCGCATCAAAGCGGTTGGAGGGGTTGAAATATTGCAGATCGGTCTGGTCGAGATCGGTGATCGCCACCGATTCCAGCACAAGGCCGTTCTGCTCCATCATGTCGACGGCGGCATCCCGCACACGCTGCACATAGAGCCCGCGCTGCTCGTGCATCTCCTCCATCGACATTTCCGAGGCGACCGAACGCAGGGCCGAGATGAACTTGCCCGAGAGCAGGGCATTGAGCTGCTCCGGCTGCAGCGTGCGCCGGCCAAGGGTGGCCGCGGCGATGGAAACGGACGGCTTGTCGGGCCGGACGCGGACATAGAATTCCGCATCGATATCGACGCGCATCCGGTCCCGCGTGATCAGCGCATCCTGGTTGGCGCGGGTAACCGCCATGCGCAGGACATTCATGTTCACCGGCGTGACATCATGGATGATCGGCAGCACGAAGGCGCCGCCATTGATCACCACCTTCTCGCCGAAGAGGCCGGTTCGGACGAACGACACCTCCTTCGAGGAGCGGCGATAGAGCCAGTTCACCAGGTAGACGAGGATCGCGATCACGATCACCGCCACGATGAGCCAGAGAATGAGCGTTCCGATCAATTGCCCGGTCATGTCACGTTTCTCCCCTCAGCCTGCCCGGTTCACGCCGTTTGAGGCGTGCCGCCCATGCGGCCGATTGTCTTGAAAGCCCTGGTCTGTTCGAAGATCGCCACTTCCACCGGCAGGCGCTCCATCGAGGACGCGCCGTAGAAGCCGTGGCAATGGCGGGTCTTCTTCATGATGAAATCGGCATCCGGCGGCTCAGCGACCGGCCCGCCATGCGCGAGGATGATGGCATCCGGCTTGACCGCGAGAGCCGCCGCCGCCCAGGCATCGACGATGGCCGGGCAATCCTCGAGCTTGAGCGCGGTTTCCGCGCCAATCGAGCCGCCGGTCGTGAGCCCGAGATGGCAGACGATGATATCCGCGCCCGCCTTCGCCATGGCCGCGGCGTCGGCTTCGGAGAAGACGTAAGGCGTGGTGAGAAGGCCCTTCTGCGCGGCAAGGCGGATCATCTCGACCTCGAGGCCGAAGCCCATGCCGGTTTCCTCGAGATTCTGCCGGAACACACCGTCAATCAGCCCGACAGTCGGGAAATTCTGCACGCCGGAGAAACCAATGCGCTGCACCTCATCGAGGAACACATCCATCTCGCGGAAGGGGTCCGTGCCGCAGATACCCGCGATCACCGGGGTCTTCCTCACCACCGGCAGAACCTCGCTCGCCATGTCCATCACGATGGCATTGGCATCGCCATAGGGCATCAGGCCCGAGAGCGAGCCGCGCCCGGCCATGCGGAAGCGGCCGGAATTGTAGATGACGATGAGATCGATGTCGCCCGCTTCCTCGCATTTCGCGGAAAGGCCCGTGCCGGCCCCGCCGCCGATGATCGGCTCGCCGCGCGCGATCATCGCGCGGTAGCGGGCGAGCAGTTCGGTTCGGGAAAAGCGGGGCATGTCTCAGGTCCTGCCGGCAGCGCCCTTGAAGCGGCCCTGATGCAGCGCGCGGAAATGCTGCGCGAGGGCCGCCGCGAAGGCGGGGTCGTTGATGTGAAGCGGAAGACGGATCAGCTGCCGGCTCGCCGTGACACGCACGGTCTCGGCCAACGCATCGAAAAGCGCCGCATCCGCTGCCGGATCCCAGAAGGGCTGGCCCGGTGCATCGAGCGCCGAAACGCCGCCCTCGGGGAGGAGGAAGCGCACCTGGCCTTCCATCTGGTTCAGGCGCTCGCCGATCCAGCGGCCCATGCGGCGGTTCTCCTCCGCATTGGTGCGCATCAGCGTGATCTGTGGATTGTGGGGATAAAAGAGCCGCTGGCCATAATGCGCGGGCACGGTTTCGGGCGCTGCGAAATTCACCATGTCGAGCGCGCCGACCGAGCCGACATAGGGGATTTTCGTACGGATGATCGCGCCGAAGCGATCCTCGGTGGCGGGCAGCATGCCGCCCATCATCATGTCGCAGATTTCGGTCGTGGAGACGTCGATCACGCCCGGCACCAGCCCGGAATCGATGAGCTTTTCCATCGAGCGGCCGCCAACGCCGGTCGCATGGAACACCAGCGTTTCCCAATCCTTTTCGATGAGGCGCGTCACCTGCTGCACGCAAGGGGTGGTGACGCCGAACATCGTGAGGCCGACGAGGGGCCTCTCCGGAGCCGCGCGGCGTATCGCGGGGCCGTGCTGCTGCTCGTGGAAGGCCCGTGCCATCGCCGCCATGGCCTGCGCCGCATTGCCGAGCACCGCGCGCGAGACCCGGTTCAGCCCCTGAACATCGGTCACCGAATGCATCATGGTGATGTCGGTCGGGCCGATATAGGCCGCGACATTGCCGGATGCCATGGTCGAGACCATCAGCTTGGGCACGCCCACCGGCAGGGTCTGCATGCCGGCGGTGACGATCGCCGTGCCGCCGGAGCCGCCCGCCGAGATGATGCCGATCACCCCCTGCTGGCGCGCCATCCAGGCGCGGAAAGCATCCGTCATCGCCGCGACGGCCTTGCCGCGATCCCCCGAGGCGATGCCGGCCGAACCGGTCGGCAGCGCGAGCGCCACCTCCTGCGCCGAGACATCGGCGCCCTGGTTGCGGCCATTGGTCGAGAGATCGACGAGCCGCGTGCGCAGCCCCGCGGCCTTGATGATGTCGCGCAGGTAGCGCAGCTCCTCGCCCTTGGTGTCGAGCGTGCCGGCGATGATGACATGCGGCTCCTGCGGCGCACGCGCCGCGAGCGGGGAGACATCACCCACACGCCGGCCATCGATGGTGGCGAGAATCGGCCGCGAGATCGTGCGGGCCTGCGCCTCGATCCGCGCCGCCGGAACATCCTGCGACCAGCGCGTGGGCAAGGTCGGGTTGGCGATGTAGACACGGATCGGCCCTTGCGGAGCGGCAGGCGCCGGACGCGCCTCGCCGGCCGGCTGCCCGTCTGCCGGCGCTTCCGTTTCGTCGTGACTGTGGCGACCGACGCCCAGCAGCCGCTGCTGGAGATCGCGATCCGCCGCGATCACCGAAGAGGCGATCACCCGGTGAATGCGCCCGTTGACCATGATGGCGATGGTGTCGGACATCTGGGTCGCGACGCCGATATTCTGCTCGATGACGAGGATCGAGACATCGCCCTCCGCCGCAAGGCGCACCAGCGTTTCCTCGACATGCGCCACGATCACCGGGGCGAGCCCCTCGGTCGGCTCGTCCATGATGAGCAGGCGCGGGTTCATCAGCAGCGCGCGGCTGATCGCCAGCATCTGCTGCTCGCCACCGGAAAGCTGGCCTCCACCGTTCCGCCGCCGCTCGGCAAGGCGGGGGAAGACGTCATAGATGCGCTCGGGCGTCCAGGCGCCCTTCCCGCGCGACATCAGGCGGAGATGTTCGTCGACCGTCAGCGAGCGCCAGAGCCGCCGCCCCTGCGGCACATAGCCGATACCGAGCCGCGCGATCTCCGCCGGCTTGCGGCCCACCAGTTCCTCGCCCATGAAGCGGATGGAGCCGGAAGAGACCGGCACAAGGCCCATGATCGCCTTGCACATCGTGGTCTTGCCCATGCCGTTGCGGCCGACGACCGCGAGCACGCCGGAAGGCAGGGTGAGATCCACGCCCTGCACGGCATGCGAGCGACCGTAGAACACGTTCAGGCCCTGCAGCTGAAGGACAGGCGCGCCAGCGCCGCGCGAGCCGCGTTCAATCATGGCCGCCTCCCAGATACAGTTCCTGCACCTCCGGATCGTCCTCGATCTCTTCCGGGCGGCCTTCCTTGAAGATGCGGCCATTATGCATCATCGTAACGCTTTCGACGACGCGCAGGGCCACGTCCATGTCGTGCTCGATGATGATGTAGCCGATATGGTTCGGCAGGGTCGTGAGGATCGAGACAAGGTCGCGACGCTCGGTCGGGGAAAGCCCCGCCGCCGGCTCATCGAACAGGATGAAGCGCGGCGCGCCCGACAGCGCGAGAGCGATCTCGAGCTGGCGCTGCTGGCCATAGGCCAGTTCGCCGACAAGTCGGTTCTTCTCGGCGGCGAGATGCACCGCCTCCACCAGCGTTTCCGCCGCATGCACGAGCGAGTCATCCCGGCGCGGGGGGATCAGCGAGAAGCGGTTGCGCGAAACACCCCGGCAGGCGAGATAGACGTTGTCGATCACCGAGAGCCCCGCGAAGAGCGAGGAGATCTGGTAGGTGCGCCGCAATCCGCGCCGGATGCGCTCATGCGGAGGAAAGGTGGTGACGTCCTCGCCGAAGAAGCGGATCAGCCCGGTCGTCGGCAGGAAATCGCCGGTGATGCAGTTGAAGAGCGTGGTCTTGCCCGCGCCGTTCGAGCCGAGAACCGCGCGCCTCTCGCCAGGGCGCACCGAGAGCGTCACATCGGAAATCGCGGCGAGCGCGCCGAACATCTTGGTGATGCCACGCAGTTCCAGCGCGTTGCCGGCGCTGACATGGGCCTGCCCCAGCGAAACGGGGCGTGGCGGGTTCACGGGCGCGTTCATGCCGCACCTCCCGCGCCATCGGCCTCGCGCCGCTGCCGGCGCGCGCGCCAGCGATCCCACAGGCCCAGCACGCCATCGGGCGAGAACAGGACCACCGCAAGGAAGCCAAGGCCGATGATCAGCTTGAAGCGCTCGGCCGAGAAGCCGAAAAACCCGAGGATGTCCGGCGAGAAGACCTGCAGCAGCACATAGATGAAAGCGCCGATGAACGGCCCCAGCGGGCGCCGCATGCCGCCGACCACCGCCACCACCAGCACGTCGATCGCGGCCGGAATGCCGATCGTGCCGGGCGCGATCTGCGCATTCTGCCAGACGAGCAGGATGCCACCGGCAGAGGCGAACACGCTCGCAAGCGCATAGGCCGCGACGCGATGCGCGGTGACATTGAAGCCGAGCGCCGCCATGCGGCGGGGATTGTCGCGCACGCCCTGCAAGGCCAGCCCGAAGGGCGAGCGCGAGACATAGAGCACCGCCCCATAGGAGAGCGCGGCCAGCGCCAGGCTGAGATAGTAGAACGGCACGGGATCGCGCCAGTTCACCCCGAAAAGCGGCGGCGGCAGCACGAGGTTGAAGCCGGAATAGCCGTTGAAGATCGTGTAGTTCTGCCGCGTGAAATAGAAGAAGGCCGCGGCGATCGCCAGCGTGATCATGATGGTGTAGATGCCCTCGGTTCGCACGGCCAGCGCGCCCGCGACCGTGGCGAAAAGGGCCGCCATCAGGAAGGCGGCGGGGATCACGATCCACCAGGCCAGCCCGAGGCTGACCGTGACCGTGCCGGAGGAGCCAAGGATCGCGACCATGTAGCCGGCCACCCCGGCAATGGTCATCTGCAGCAGGCTCACCATGCCTCCATAGCCGGCAAGGAACATGAGGCTGAGCCCGATCATCCCCAGGATGAAGGTCCAGCCCATCACCTGGAAGAGCCAGAAACTGTTCGCGACCACCGGCAGGAAAACAAGCACGACCGCCAGCGCCCACCAGGACGCGGGGATGCGCTCGAACCAGAGTTTCTGGTCAGCGCGGTTCACAAAGCGGGGAGCATGTTCGGTCATGGCCATGGATCAGCGCCTCGAACCGAGAAGACCCTGTGGGCGGAAGGCCAGCACCGCCGCCATGATCAGGAAGGTGAAGACCACGGAATAGGTCGGCGCATAGACAAAGCCCATCTGCTCGGTCACGCCGATGATGATCGCGCCGATGGCCGCACCCACGATGGAGCCCATGCCACCGACGATCACCACCACGAGGCTCGCGAGCAGGAAGCGCGTATCCTCGCCCGGCGAGAGCGACTGGAAGGTGCCGCCGATGATGCCGGCCATGCCGGCAAGGCCCGCACCGAAGCCGAACACCACAAGAAAGACGAGTTGGATGCGCACGCCGGAGGCCGCGAGCATCTCGCGGTCATCCACGCCCGCGCGGATCAGCATGCCGACGGCCGTGCGGTTGAGCACCAGCCACATCACGACTCCGATCACGATCGCGGCGATCAGGATCCAGACGCGCACCGCCGGGTAGCGCAGCCAGTTCGTGGCACCCGTATTGGCATTGATGGAGTTGATGATCGGCAATTCCATCGGCCCCTGCAGGAAGGCCGGCGCGAGAATCGAATAGGATTGCCCGCCCCAGAACCAGAGCATCAGATCAGCCAGCACGATGGAAATGCCGATGCTCACGAGGGTCTGGCGCAGTTCCTCGCCCTCCATCTTCGAGAAGATGAAACGCTGCATCAAGAGGCCCAGCAGGCCCACGACGACGAACACGATGGGGAAGGTCAGGAACCATGAGCCGGTGACGTTCGAGATCTCGTAGCCGAGATAGCCGCCGAGCAGGAACAGCGAGCCATGCGCGAGATTCACCACGCGCATCAGCCCGAAGATGAGGGTGAAGCCCGCCGCGACAAGGAAATAAAGCGCGCCGAGCGTGATGCCGCCGAGCAAGGCATTGAGGAAGATCTGCTTGCGACCCCATTTCGCCACCAGTTCCGGAGGCCAGGGCGCGAAGACAAGCCAGAGGAAGATCACGATGAGGATCGCGATGATCAGGCTCCGGATCGGATTGCGCTTGATGATGTCATCCATCGCGGCGGCTCGCGGAAGATCCTGACCTGGGGCCGGCCTCGCCTTGTTGCAGCGGTTGACCGGACCCGGATGGCGCCCCTTCGCCACCCTTGCCCTCAAAGCTTAGAATGACAGCCCCATGGCACGCTTTCCCGAACGTCTCATCTTTCCGAATGCGTCGCGGGAGGCTCAATGGACCGCCCCGAGTACGCTGCGCCGGTAGGCGCTGGGCGGCACCACGCCATTCGCGATGAAGAAGCGCGAAAAGCTCGCGGGCGTCGCAAAGCCGAGATCGAGGCCTATTTCCGACACGGTCTCCTCGCCGCGCGCCAGCCGCTCGATGGCGCGTTCCATGCGCAGGGCGTTGAGATAGAGGGTCGGCGGCAGGCCCATCTGCTCGCGGAACAGCTTGAAGAAATGCGGGCGCGACAAGCCCGCCGCCCGCGAGATCGTGCCAAGGTCGATGGGCTCGCTCAAGGCTTCGCCGAGCAGGCTGATGGCGCGGCGGATGCGGAAATCGCGGAAGCCGAAGCGCGACCGGTCTCCGGCCCGCCCGCCGGCCTGCCATTGCCAGGTCTGGTCGAAGGCAGCCTGCGTCAATGCCCCGAGGCGATCCTCGAAACTGCCGTCATCCCCTCGATGGGAAGCCAGCAGCCGCGCCGTGTCGGCGACAAGCCGGGCGATATGGTCGTCCATGCTCACGACCGGGCGGCCAAAGCGCAGGATCTCGGATGCCTGCCCGCTCGCCTCCACGAACCAGGCGGGGCGGATATAGAGCACCAGCGTGAGCGTGGGGGCGCGGCGATCCACCGGCAGGAAGTAATGCGGCTGCCAGGGGCTGATCGCGGTGGCTTCCATCGGGTTCAGCGGGTGGGCCCGTCCGTCGATCACGACCTTCGCGGCTGGTCCGCGGACATGGAAGATCAGATGCCCTTCCCGATGGGCATGTGGCACCATGGGCCGATCCAGCTCATAGAGGCAGGCTCGCCCGAACGCACCATGTGCGACAGCGTGAGCAACGCTCATCCGTTTCCTCCCGCAGTTCTTTTTTCGCAGCTGGAAATGAATTTACAAGGTGCCAGCAAACTGGCAACCGACCATTCCGGAGAAAGATAAAATTGTCTTGGTCTCACCAGGCAGCCTCGAGAATCTCTCGGCAATCGCCTGCGGTAAGGCGACGCGGATTGGCAAGGGCGGCCGGATCATTCGCGGCCATCTCGGCAAAGCGGTCGAAGCGGCCGCGATCGATGCCGATCTCGCGCAGGCTCGTGGGAAGGCCGAGCCCGCGCGCGAAGGCGCCGATTTCGATGCTGAGCGAGGCTTTTCCCTCGCGGCTTGCGAGGGTCCTGGCGAGCGCGGCATAGCGATCCCCCACGGCCTGCGCGTTGAAATCGGCCACCGCCGCCAGCAGCGGCGCATGGAGATCGCCGGGCAGGAAGCCCGCGCGGAGTTCCGCCTGGATCGGCAGGGCCAGCGCATCCACGCCGCCCACGGCCTTCTCCAGCGCGAGACCGGCGGTCATCGCGGCGGCCATCACCTCGCGCAGAGCCTCGCGATTGCCGGGTGCGCCCAGCACCACTGGCAGCCAGCGCGTCATCCGGCGCACGGCTTCGAGCGCGAGCCCGTCCGCCGGCGGGTTGTAGCTGGGGCTGGCATAGGCCTCGATGGCATGGACCATGATCTCCATGGCCGAGGCGGCGATCCGGCGAATCGGCGCATGTTCGAGCACCGTGGGATCGACGATTACCCGGTCCGGCCGGGGACAGATGGCGGGGCGGCCATCGCGCGGGCGAACATGGCGGCCAAGACCAAGATCGAACACGCCGACCGGCACCGCGATCACCGTGAGGCGCCCACCTTGCCGGCTGGCCTCGGCCGCGACCAGTCGCGCCTGACCGATGGCCTTTGCCCCACCCACCGCCACGAGCGTGCCGGTGCCGATTTCCTTGAGGTGCGAAAGTGCCGTGCGCGTTTCCCCGCGGGAGGGTGCGCCGGCCGTCACATTCCGGACGGTGAGTGCGATGCCGCCAAGCACTTCTCGCACGCGGTTGAGGGCAGCCTCGACGCCGGGTTCGTCATCGGTCAGCAACAGGGCATTTGAGAAAGCGCCGGTCTCTTCCGGCAGGGCATCCTCGATGGCAGCCTCGGCGAAATGAGTCCGAGTGAGATAGCCTATCAGGGTCATCGGCAGCACTCCCGGCGAGGGCGATCTGACGTCGCCCATTGGTTTTTTCGCGAAGGAGAAAACGATGGGCCCCGGAGGGCCCACCGCGTTGTCGATGTCGGTGAAGGGGCGCGATCAGCCGCCCGAGCGCAGCTTGGCGCAATCCACGACCGTGCGTGAGGGCAGGCCGAGGGCGCGGAACTGCTCGGCCGTCATGCCCAAGGTCTGGGTCACGTTGTCGGTGCGCGCGACCATCTTCGTGGTCATGTTGCCATCCGGCCCGTCCACGACCTCGTTGATGAAGACCGTGCCGGTCGCCTGGCGGTTCTCGTTCAGCGTGATCTTGCCGACCGGGCTGTCGAGCTGAAGCTTGTTCAGCGCGTCCTTGAACTTCGCCTGCCCGTTCGAGAGATCGCCACCGGCTGCCTCGAGGCCTTTGATCGCCGCGAGCGTCGCCGTGTAGTAGCCGAGGCCGAAGAGCGAGGGCGTCGGCAGGCGCTGGGCGGCCGGCCACGCTTCCTGATAGCGCTTCACGTAGGAAGTCCAGGCCGGATCGGGGTTGTCGGTCGCGAAGGGGCCGGAA
>NZ_JBJTDY010000013.1:0-8147 GCF_046092605.1 Rhabdaerophilum sp.
CTCGTCGAACGCTTCTTCAACAAGATCAAACAGTTCCGCCGCATCGCCACTCGCTTCGACAAGACGGCGGAGAACTTCCTCGCCGCGGTGAAGCTGGCATCCGTCCGCATTTGGCTGCGCGGTAACGAGTCTACGGCCTAGTTCGTTTCGGACGCGTTTTTGTGCGGTGGCGCTCGCCGATCTCGACTGCGCCCCGGTCATTTATCGCTGCGTGCGCCTTTCGAGCCAAGCTCTGCAACAGATAACCGGCGACTAGACGATCAGCGTCACCCAAGATGTCAAAATCCATCATGGCGCGTCGGATGTCTGTTTGCTCCGCGTAGAAGAACGCCTCAATAAAGCGCATCTTCGTGTCTGGATCGAACGAGTGGGCGTCTACGAGAAGTTCTGAGAAGAGCTCCTCGACAGAGTTGGTCCATTCCTTGCGGTGTTTGGTATTCAAGCCGAGATTTCGGAAGTGGTTTATACGCTCGGTCATGACGCTATGCTTCTTTTTTGCACTACGTTGGAGGTGGTTGGACCGTGTCAAGCGGTTCGCTTCACACGGCTCTCATCCTTGAAGAAGACCGATTCGTCCGAGCCACGCAGTTCTCTCAGATAGGCAAGCGTGGCCTGATTGAATTCGGCCGTGATGGCGATCGTCGCCTCACCGGACAGTTCCTGGGGAAATCCGAGCGGCGTGGTCTTGAACCTCATCTGTACGAGGCGGAGGAGCCAGAGTGGGTTCATCTGGATGATGATGGTGTTGACACCGGTGTCCAGACCCCATTCGACGATCCCGGTTAAAAGAGCGAGGCCCACTGGGCTCAAGATGCGCCCACGGTCCCTGTGATCCTTGTCCACCGCGTAACGCGTCCATTCCCAGATGTGCGGCCCCATTGGTCGAGGACCGTCGCAAAGGAACGGCATCACTTCCGAAAGAAGGTGCGGCATAGTGGTCGGCAACATGCGCTGATAGCCAAGCACCGCACCGCTCGAATCGATATCGAGCATGTGCACGGCATCCGCATTGTCAAACTGGTCGAGCTCAAGACCGTCTCCGCGGTCAAGCTCCGTCCACCTCTTCTCTTCAACAAATACGCGATGCCTGAGACGAAGCGCCGCCTCCATTTCAGATCGATAGGCGGAAGCGTTCAAAGCATTGACGATATGCAACATCTTGCGTCCCCTTTCTTTACTCTGGACGCAAACGTTGGAACGGTTAACCGGGCAGCACCACTAGGGAAAACCCTAGGTTTGCCACAATTTGTCTACGCCTAAACAATGATACCCAACCTTATCGCTTCCGCGACAGCAAAGGTTGTGGTTGAGACACCCATCTTGTCTCGGATGTTCCGGAGATGCCAATCGACGGCCTTGTCGGTGACATTCATGCGTTGAGCGATTTCGGACCTGGCTAGCCCAGACGCGACATACCGAAGGACGTCCTTCTCCTTCACGGTGAAAGGCGCAGGCATTTCACGTTCGTTATCTCGGAGAACCAACGCCCGCCCCGTCGCGTAACTTGCAAGCATCAGCAACATGGATTCCTCGTGAGGGCCCATCTCGAGATGTCGACCTGCAAGGGAAAAGCCGATCACCTCGTTCTCGATTGGGAGCAAAGGGATAGTAATCCCACTTCTTAGACCAAATTCCGTCGCCTCGTTCATTACGAGCCGCGCGCGTGGATTATCTCGCGTCATAGCATCGAGCTCCGACCATCGGAATGCTCTGCCATCGGGTAATTTTCGAATGGCCGGATCGCTCAAAATATAGTTCCGACTGAAGTAACGGATAGCCCAATCGCGAGGCCAGCGGTCGAGCAGAATGTTCGATTTTTGAGTCTGTGAGAGCGCGCCGCGCTGCGGAATAGTGCCTGCCAGGATATGCTCAACGCCAAAGTCGCGTGTCACGGCCAAGACGCGAGCGCAAATCTCTTCCTGTGTCCGCGCTGCATCCAGCGATTTCACGAATTCAATTGTCTGGTCAAGAGAAGGTCGCCGCATTGTCACCCTCCAGTGCATGGTGGGTTGCCATCAATTCAAGCTTAAGCAAATCAGTTGGGCTGTCCATGAGCATGGACGAAACTGCGGGTTGGGACCTATGCCACGCTGTCGTGAGTACATGACGCCGGAAGAGGCCTACGTCAATGCGCTGCCATAAATCCCGATGGCGGCCTAGCCGAGGCAGGAATCCACTTCAGTGACAATCCCCGTGAACGAGATGGCCTAGCGCCGTTCCAGCAAGCGCTTGAGCTTCGCCTGCCGGACGCCCGGCGCCTCCCTGCTGTCGAGCGTGCCGAAAAACTGGCCCTGCGCATCCATCAGGTAGATCGAGGCGGTGTGGTCCATCGTGTAGCCCGAGGGCGTATCGACCTTGCGGTAGATCGCCCGATAGAGTCGCGCCATGTTCGCGAGCTCCGCCTCATCCTTCGGCACAAGGCCGATGATGCGGCTATCGAAGGAGCCGGCATATTCCTTGAGCAAGGCTGCCGTATCCCGCGCCGGGTCCACGGTCACGAAATAGACCCGGAAATCCTTCGCAGCATTGCCCAGCGCGTTGAGATCGTTGGTGATCTCCAGCATGGAGGTCGGGCAGAAATCCGGGCAATGCGTGAAGCCGAAAAAGAGCGCATAGGGCTTCCCGCGCAACGAAGCGTCAGTCACGATCTGCCCGTCATGATCCGCGAGGCGGAAAGGGCCGCCAATGCTGGCGACCCCCGTGCCCTGTTCGCGATCAACCGGGTTCAGCAGCACATAGAGCAGCGCCACGGTGATGATGCCGATGGCCGCCCAGGCTGTGAGGCGAACGATTTTCAGGGCGTTCAATGCTTGTGCCCTCCGCTGTGATTGTGGCCATGGTCATGGCCACCGGAGGCGCCCCGCGCCTCGATCTTGAACTCCACCTCAAGGGTACCCGCGCGCTGGAAGACCAGCGTGCCCTTCACCCTCTCGCCTTCCTTCAGCGGCGATTTGAGGTCGAGAAACATCACATGGAAGCCACCGGGCTTGAGTTCAACACTCTGGCCCGGCTTGATCTCGAGTCCCTGCGCCAGCGCGCGCATCTTCATCACGTTCCCCTCCATCGCCATTTCGTGGATCTCCACGATGCCGGCGGTGACGAGCGTGCCGCCGATGAGGCGATCGGATTCCCTGCCGTTATTGGTGATCTTCATGAAGCCGCCGGCGACTTTCGCGCCGCCGGGCGTGGCACGCGACCATGGGTGATCGATCTTGAGATCGCCCAGCTTGTAATCATGGGCAGAGAGGGGTGAAGCCGCGAGGACAAGCGGCAGGATGGCCAGCGACAGGGCGAAAGAGCGCAGACGCGCGAGGAGAAGAGACATGATCGTTCCGATCCGAAAAGAAGAGAATGGGGAAGGCAGGCGGGCTTCAGGCAGCCGCCGGCGGTCCTCTCGCTTCGGGCCGGGAGGTGGGTGCGGTCGATGGCTGGCCTGCGCGGGCCAGCGGAGCCGCAGCCTCAAAAACGCGCAGAATCGGGCTGGCCAGGCCCTCGGGCAGCTTTGGCATGTTGGCCAGGCCCGGAATGCGGCAATGGTCGCAATCATGGTCCGGGTCGGGGCCTTCACCGGAAAGGCCGCTCTGCAGGCAGAGCGCGAAGCCACCGGCGAAATGCGATTTGCCAGCCAGTTCCGTCGCCGCACGGGCCTGCGCCACGCCGGCCAGCAGC
The DNA here is from genome assembly GCF_046092605.1 of Rhabdaerophilum sp. Lineage (NCBI taxonomy): Bacteria > Pseudomonadati > Pseudomonadota > Alphaproteobacteria > Hyphomicrobiales > Rhabdaerophilaceae > Rhabdaerophilum > Rhabdaerophilum sp. Next base: position 3,670 of record NZ_JBJTDY010000013.1, read on the forward strand.
ACCAGAGCCGCCAGGAAAACGATGCTCAGGTCGCGATAGCCGGAAAGGAAACGGCGAAACCGGTTCATGGTGCTGGTCTAGTCCGCCCAGCCAGCGCCGGCAAGCGTGGCACAGCGCTCATTCGGCCGCCAGCGTGCGCTTCAAGCCGATCTGCACGAGCAGAGCGCGCAAGGCGGGCGGCTTGATGGGCTTGTTGAGGATCTCGATCTGCTCGGTCGTCGCGCGGTCCCGCACCTCCTGCGAGCGTTCTGCCGTGATGAGCACCGCGGGGATGACGGAGCGGAAGCGCCAGCGCAGCTTCAGAATGGCGTCGATGCCGTTCGATTCATCGAGGTGATAATCCACGAGCATCACATCCGGTTTCGCCTTGGCGCCACGCAAGGCCTTGATGGCTTCCTCCGCGTCCGATGCGGTCATCACCTCGCAGGACCAGCCTTCCAACAGGCGGCGCATGCCATCGAGTATCGTCGGTTCGTTGTCGATGACGAGGATCTTCCGGCCGGCAAGGCTCGCCGGCACCGGTGCAGGCGGCTCGGCTTCCGTCGGGCCCATGCGGGCGCGGCTGGCTTGCGCGCGCGGCAGGTGGAGCGTGAAGGTTGAGCCCTTGCCAGTTTGGGAAGCGAGATCGAGCTTCAGATCGAGCACCTTCACGATGCGCTCGACGATGGAGAGGCCGAGGCCGAGCCCACGCTCGATTCGCGCGCCCTGTTCCAGCCGCTGAAACTCCTTGAAGATCACCTTCTGCTGCTTCTGGGGGATGCCGATGCCGGTATCGGCCACCACCAGGCGCACGCCATGGCGGCTGCGCCGGCAGCCCACGAGCACCTTGCCGGTGACGGTGTATTTGATCGCGTTCGAGATGAGGTTCTGCAGCAGGCGACGCAGCAGGCGGCGATCACTCGTGACCACCAGCGACGATTGCAGCAGAACCAGCTCAATGCCCTTTCCGTTCGCCACCGGCTCGAACTCGATGCGCAACTGGCCGAGAATCTCGTCCATGGGGAAGGTCGAATATTCCGGCTTGAGCTTTCCGGCATCAAGCCGCGAGATTTCGAGCAGGGCGGAGAGAATTTCCTCCACCGCGTTGAGCGAGGCTTCCACGTTGCGGGCCAGTTCGGCATGCGGTGTCTGCTGCGCGCCTTCGGCGAGCGCCGAAGCATAGAGGCGCGCGGCATTCAGTGGCTGGGCGATGTCATGGCTCGCAGCCGCGAGGAAGCGCGTCTTCGAGGCATTGGCCTCGTCGGCGTCCTTCTTCGCGCGGGCATATTCGGTGTTGAGCCGCATCAGTTCCTCGGTGCGCTCGCGCACGCGATTTTCGAGCGTGACATTGGCCTCCTCCAAGGCCTTCTCGGCGGCCACCGCCTCGGTGATGTCGGTATAGGTCGTCACCAGACCGCCATCCGGCAGATGGTTCGAGCGGATCTCGATCACGCGGCCGGTGGGCGGCAGATGCAGACGGCGCGGATCGCTCTCCTGAACCAGCGAGGTGATGCGCCGGGCAATCACATCCGGCCCCACCTGCTCGCCATAAAGGCCGCGACGGGCATTGTGACTGACGATCTCATCCAGTCCGACGCCGAAATGCAGCAGACCTTCCGGCAGGTCGAAGAGATCCTGGAAGGCGCGGTTCCAGCACATCAGGCGCAGGTCGGAATCGAAAACCGTCACGCCCTGCCGCGCATGGTCGAGCCCGTGCTGCAGCAGCATGCGCGAATGCTGCATGGCGGCGGAGGCGTCATCCAGCAGCTTCAGCGCGGCTTCGGTCGAGACGTTCCGTCGCCGCAGCATCAGAGAGAGAACAAGACGCGACGAGGCCGCGCCGATGGCAGAGGCAAGCACCTGCTCGGAAAAGCGGATCGCATGGGCATCCGCCTCCTGCTTCGGCTGGTTGGGAATGCCGCGCTGCTCCTCATAGGCGCGGAAGGCACGCTCCGTGCGCTCCGGCCCCAGATAGCGCGACACGGTGGCGCGGAGTTCGTCCATCGTCACCGAACTGCGCCAGAGCTTGAAGCTGCCGCCTGGATAGGCCGTGTCCGGGCTTGTGAAGAGGCTCGCCTGCACGCGCTCGATCGGGCTCACATCGGTGATGAGCGAGAAGAGGATCAGCAGGACCAGATTGACGAGCAGCGACAGCACCACGCCCTGAACCAGCGGTGGCCAGCCCGGAATCAGCAGTTGCCCGGGGGCCAGGGCCCCGATGCCGAGCGGGCCGTGGCGCACAAAGTCGCCGACCACGCCATGCATGCCGGCCAGCGTGGGCAGGAACAGAAGGTAGAACCAGATGCCGAAGCCCGCGAGCAGCCCCGCAAAGGCGCCTTTCGCATTCGCCCGAGGCCAGAAGAGGCCGAGGATGAAGGACGGCATCAACTGCGCAATGGCCGCGAAGGACAAAAGCCCGATCGTCGCCAGTGCCGCCTGCTCCGAGGCGCGATAATAGGCGAAGCCCAGCAGCACCATCACCACCACGCCGATGCGGCGAATGGTGAGAACGGTATCCACCATGGTCTGGGAGGGAGCGTTGCCGGAATCCTTGCCATCGGCCTCGCCGGCGCGCTTGCCGCGGAAATTCGGGCGACGCAGCAGCAAGGGCACCACGAGGTCGTTCGAGATCATGATGCCGCAGGCCACCGATTCCACGATCACCATTGCGGTCGCGGCCGAAAGCGCGCCGATGAAGGCGACCAGCGCCACCCAGCCGGCATCGCCCAGCAGCGGCAGCTGGATGACCATCAGGTCGCGATCCACGCCGGCGCCGGGCACGAGGATGAGGCCCGCCAGCGCGATGGGCACCACGAAGATGTTGATCGCCACGAGATAGAGCGGGAACTGCCATCCCGCCTGCCGCAGGTCGCGCACATCGCGGTTTTCCACCACCATCACGTGGAACTGGCGCGGCAGAAGCAGGATGGCGCAACCTGCGAGGAAGGTGGTGGTGATCCAGATCACGGGGTCGATCTCGCCCGAGAATACCTTCGCGGCTGCCGGCTCGGCGGCCGCCTTCGTGAAGAGGTCACCGAAGCCGTCGAACATGAAATAGACGACGAAGACGCCCACCGCGAGGAAGGCCAGCAGCTTCACGAAGGATTCCGCCGCGATCGCCAGCATCAGGCCGTTCTGGTGCTCGGTCGCATCGACATGCCTCGTGCCGAAGGCGACGGCGAAAGCGGCCAGAACCAGCGTGACGAACAGCGAGATGTCGCCCAGTGCCGAGAGGCCGGAGATCCTCGGCACATAGCCCAGCTCGCGCAGCACGATCGTTTCCAGCGCTGCCGAGATCGCCTTCAGCTGCAGGGCGATATAGGGCACCGTGCCGACGATTGCGATCACCGCCACAAGAGCCGCGACCTTCACGCTCTTGCCATAACGCGAGCCGATGAAGTCGGCGACCGAAGTGATGCGATGCACCCGCGCGATATGGATGACCCGCGCGATGATCGGCAACCCGAGCAGGATGACGATCAACGGCCCGATATAGATCGGCAGGAAGTCGAGCCCGTTGCGCGAGGCCAGCCCCACGGAACCCAGAAAGGTCCAGGAGGTGCAATAGACGGCGAGCGCGAAGGCATAGATCGTCGGCCGGAGCCGGCCTTCGAGCAGGAAACGGCCCTTCGTGTCACCGAAATAGGCAACACCGAACAGGATCATCAGATAGATGAGTGCCGCCGAAACCGCGACCCAGCCGGCCAGCATGTCCCGTCATCCCCCATCTTTCACGCCTGCGGCTGCCGCAGGGCTTTCCGATGCATGCGGCTGCCGCAGGCTTTCCGATGTATGATCGCGCCGCCAGCCTCCGCGCACAAGAGGCGATGCTCGCGCGATCGCCTTGAGCGTTCTTCACTTTTGACCTACGACTTGCAACCGCGGGCAGGAAGCAGGGCCCGGTGGCCGGGGGTCGAAGCGGGAGCGAGGGGCCTTCCGGTATCTGAAAAAGGCAGGGGACCATAACAATGCTGAAAGAATTCAGGGAATTCGCCCTCAAGGGCAATGTCGTCGATCTTGCGATCGGTGTCATCATCGGCGCGGCATTCTCCAAAATCGTCGATTCCTTGGTGGGTGATGTCTTCATGCCGATCATCGGTGCGCTGACGGGCGGACTGAACTTCGACAACGCCTTCATCGCGCTCTCCAAGGGCGTGACCGCGACCAACCTGGCCGATGCCGCGCAGCAGGGCGCGGTGCTCGCCTATGGCAAGTTCATCACCGTCTCGATCAATTTCATCATCATCGCCTGGGTGCTGTTCCTGGTGGTGAAGTGGATGAACCGCCTGAAAAAGACCGAGGCCGCTGCTCCAGCCGCCCCGCCCGAACCGAGCGCGCAGGAGAAGCTGCTGGCCGAAATCCGCGATCTCCTGAGGAAATGAGCGGAATTCGGCAAGATCGAGAGAGCAGGGAGGAGCTGGCCGCCCTTTCCTGCATCACCCGCCGGGCTTATCCATCACTCCATTTCATCCATCGATCGAAGTGGCGAGATTGCTCTT
>NZ_JBJTDY010000014.1:0-12728 GCF_046092605.1 Rhabdaerophilum sp.
GACAATCGTCATGCCGAGCCGAAAACGGTCGAGCTCTATTACGAAGGTGGCCTGGAGGCGTTCGTCCGCTATCTCGACCGGGCGAAATCGCCGCTGATCCCCAGGCCGGTGCTGGTGAAGAAGGAACAGGACGGCATCGCCGTTGAAGTCGCGCTGTGGTGGAATGACAGCTACCACGAATCCGTGCTGTGTTTCACGAACAACATCCCGCAGCGCGATGGCGGCACCCATCTCGCGGGCTTCCGCGGCGCGCTCACCCGCCAGCTTGTCTCCTATGCCGATTCAAGCGGCATCTCGAAGAAGGAGAAGGTCTCCCTCACCGGCGATGATTGCCGCGAGGGCCTCACCGCCGTTCTTTCCGTCAAGGTGCCCGACCCCAAATTCTCAAGCCAGACCAAGGACAAGCTGGTCTCGTCCGAAGTCCGCCCCGTGGTCGAAAGCGTGCTGAACGAGGCGCTTGCCGTGTGGCTGGAGGAAAACCCCGGCGAGGCTCGCACGGTTGTCGGCAAGGTGGTGGAAGCCGCCGCCGCGCGTGAAGCCGCCCGCAAGGCGCGCGAACTCACTCGGCGCAAGGGTGCGCTGGATATCGCCTCGCTGCCGGGCAAGCTCGCGGATTGCCAGGAACGCGATCCCTCGAACTGCGAACTTCTGCTGGTCGAGGGTGACTCGGCCGGTGGCTCCGCGAAGCAGGGTCGCGACCGCCTCTATCAGGCCGTGCTTCCCTTGCGCGGCAAGATCCTGAACGTCGAGCGCGCGCGCTTCGACAAGATGCTGTCGAGCCAGGAAATCGGCACGCTCATCACAGCGCTCGGCACGGGCATCGGGCGCGAGGAATTCAACCCCGACAAGCTTCGCTATCACAAGATCATCATCATGACGGACGCGGATGTCGACGGTTCGCATATCCGCACGTTGTTGCTGACATTCTTCTTCCGGCAGATGCCGGAACTCATCGAGCGCGGGCATATCTATATTGCCCAGCCGCCGCTCTACAAGGCGATGCGCGGCAAGAGCGAGACCTACCTCAAGGACGAGCGCGCGCTGGAGGATTACCTTGTCGGTGTGGGCCTCGATGGCGCGGTGCTGAAACGCGGCGATGGGATCGACATCGCCGGCGAGCAACTGCGCCGGGCCGTGGATGAAGCGCGCGGCGTGCGCGCCGTGATGAGTTCGCTCCATTCGCGCTACGACAGGAAGATTGTCGAGCAGGCGGCGATTGCCGGAGCCCTGAACCTCGCGGTTCTGGCGGATTCCAGCCGCGCGCAGGCCGCTGCCGAATATGTCGCGAAGCGGCTGGATGCCATCTCCGATGATCTCGAACGCGGCTGGAGCGGTTCGGTCGAGGGCGGCGGCTATGTGTTCCGCCGCACCTTGCGCGGTGTCACCGAAGCCGTCACGCTCGATGCCGGGCTTGTGGGTTCGGCCGAGGCGCGCAAGCTCGACGAGCGCGCCGCCTTCTTGCAGGAGAATTACGCCTTGCCCGCGCGCTTCCAGCGCCGGAACGATGACATCGCCGTTCATGGGCCGCTGACGCTGTTTGACGCCATCAGCACCATCGCCCGCAAGGGCCTGACCATGCAGCGCTACAAGGGCCTTGGCGAGATGACCGCCGGACAGCTCTGGGAGACGACGCTCGACCGCAATGTGCGCTCGCTGCTGCAGGTGAAGCTGAAGGACGTGACCGATGCCGAGGATATCTTCGTGCGCCTGATGGGCGACGTGGTGGAGCCGCGCCGCGCCTTCATCCAGGAAAACGCACTCTCGGTCTCGAACCTCGACATCTGATCGGTTTGGCGCAGCCATCCGTAAGGGTGGGCATGTTGCCAAACCCCGCCCGCCTTTTTGCCTATGCCCTGCCTGCGGTGCCGCTGGCGGCGTTGTCCCTGCCACTGACGGTCATCGTGCCTTCGGCTTATGCCAAGGAACTGGGAGTGCCCATCGCGGCGGTGGGTCTCGCCCTGCTCGTGGTGCGCCTCTTCGACGCGCTGATCGATCCGGTGGTGGGCTATTGGGCCGATCGCACCGGCGGGGCAATGCGGCGCAAGATCTGGTTCGCCGCGGGCATCCCGCTGATCCTGGCCGGAGCCTGGATGATCCTCGTGCCGCCGGCCGGCGCCGGCGCCTGGCACCTCGCGATCTGGGGCCTGGTCCTCTCCATCGGCACCACGGCGACGGGCCTCGCCTATGCCGCGTGGGGCGCGGAACTCACGCCGGATTATGCAGAGCGCAACCGCGTGACCGCCTTTCGCGAAACCGTGACCGTGGTTGGCACGGTGCTGGTGACGGCAACGCCGGCGCTTCTCCCCGCCCTTGGCTTAACCCGGCAGATGGATGTCCTCTGGGCCATCGCGATTGCCATTGCCTTGCTGCTGCCGCTCTTCGGGTTGCTGGCGATCCTCACCGTGCCCGAGCCGGAGGATCGCTCCGTCGCGCGGCTCGATTGGCGTGAGGGGTTCCACCATCTCCTCGCGAACCAGCCCTTCCTGCGGCTGATCGCGGCGTTCTTCCTGAACGGGCTTGCGAATGGCCTGCCTGCGAGCCTCTTCCTGTTTTTCGTCGCGGAGCGCTTGGGCGCGGCGGGTCAGGAGCCTTTGTTCCTGCTGATCTATTTCTTTTGCGCCGTGCTCTCCGTGCCGTTCTGGCTGAAGCTCGCGGGGCGCAGCTCGAAACATCGCGTCTGGGCCTGGGCGATGCTGATGGCCAGTGTCGCGTTCGTTGCCGCCGCCGCGCTGCCGGCGGGAGCACTGCTCGCCTATGGCATCATCTGCGTGCTCACAGGCTTCGCGCTGGGCGCGGACCTGATGCTCCCGCCCTCCATTCAGGCCGATGTGGTGGATGTCGACACGGCAGCTTCCGGCGAGCAGCGCTCGGGCTTCTATTTCGCGCTCTGGGCGCTGGCGCAGAAGGCCGCGCTGGCGATTGCCGTGGGCATCGCTTTTCCGCTTCTCGCCCTGGCGGGCTTCGACCCGGCCAATGGCCAGAAGACCGAGAGCGGGCTGGCCATGCTGGCCTTCCTCTATGCCGGGCTGCCCGTGGCGCTGAAGCTTGCGGCAACGGCCTTGATCTGGCGATTTCCGGTCGATGGGGTAGTGCAGGCCCGCCTGCGGGCCGAGATCGAGCAGCGCCGCTAGAGCGCAAACCGATCTGATTGAATCAGATCTTGCGCTCACTCTTCTTGTTTTCGCATCCGCTTTTTCCGCCAACCGGTATCCACTTGGCGGGCGGATGCTCTAGAGCATTTTCTTCGACCAACCGGGAACCACTTCGCTTGAAAATGCTCTAATCGAACTTCACCGCACCACGCCCGGCCTTGATGCCGGAGCGCTTGGTCTTCCCCTCGAGGCGCTTTTGCTGCGAGGACCAGGTTGGCTTCGTCGCGATGCGCTTCTGCGGCCGGATCGCGGACTTGGCGAGCATCTCCTCGAGCCGGTCCAGCGCGTCCTCGCGATTGAGAAGTTGCGAACGGAAGCGATCCGCCTTCAGGATCAGCACATCCTCCTGCGTCACCCGATCGCCGGCAAGTTTCCGCAATCTTTGGAGATGATCCTCCGAGAGCCCCGCCAAAGCCAGCGGGTAACGCAGTTCCACGGCCGTCGAGACCTTGTTGACGTTCTGTCCGCCCGGCCCGCTGGCGCGTGTGAAGCGCAACTCGGCGACCCCCTCGCGCAGGAAAGGGCGGGCAGGTTTGCGGCCGGCATCCCCGGTCATGGGCCCCTCCACGGGCAGTGCGTCGGCGGCGGGATTAACGGATTCGCGACTCCCATCCGAATATATTCGAGGGGAGACCCGACCGCCAAGGCGAGGCCACATCGTGAGCCTTTCGAGGATATCGTTCATGAGCACGCTCGACACGCTTCTGCTCCTTGTTTTTCCGGCCCTCATGGCTTTCGCGGCGATGAGCGACCTCCTGACCATGACCATCCCGAACCGCGTGTCGCTGCTGCTCCTTGCCGGCTTCCTGGCCATGGCTCTGTTGACCGGGATGGAATGGTCGATCATCGGCATGCATCTCGCGGCCGGCATGCTGGTTCTGGTGATTACTTTCGGGCTTTTCGCCGCAGGCTGGATCGGCGGCGGTGACGCGAAACTCGCAGCCGCGACCGGCTTGTGGTGCGGCTTTGGAATGCTGCTGGAATACGCGCTGGTGGCCTCGATGCTGGGCGGCCTGCTGACGCTGCTGATTCTCTCGTGGCGCAACCTGTTGTTGCCAGAATTCGCCCTGAAGGTGACCTGGATCACCCGCTTGCACCATGCGAAAACCGGAATTCCCTATGGCATCGCACTGGCCGCTGCGGGGCTTTTTGTCTATCCCAACACCGCGATCTGGACCCGAATTGCGGGTGTTTGAAGCGATTTTCAAGTTTTCATAAAGCAAAAATGACAAGTCGGAGTTAACCATAATTTGAGGTTTGCATGCTCATAAACACTGTCTGCGGAGCACTCGCGCTCTGGTTGAGTGGGTGAGCGGATGAAAGCGTCACGCCTGATCATTGTCGGTCTGGCCGGTTTGGCCGGTCTCCTGGCTCTTATGCTGTCGGGCCGCGGCCCCGAAACCGTCGTCGTGCAGGCACCGGCGCCAGTCCTCCCGCCCAACACGACCGAAGTGCTGGTCGCCAAAAGCGATATTCCGATGGGCACGGCCCTTGGCGAGGCGGAACTTGCCTGGGCGAAATGGCCGCGTGATCTTGCATCCAGCGCCCTCATCCAGAAATCCGCCCGCCCCAACGCGATCGAGGAGTTCAAGGGCGGGATCACCCGCCAGCCTTTCTTCGCGAATGAGCCGATCCGCGAGGAGAAGATCATCAAGGGAAATGGATCGGGCTTCCTCTCGGCCATCCTGCCCTCGGGAATGCGCGCCATTGCCATCTCGATCGACAGCCGCGGCGCTTCCAGTGCGGGCGGATTCATTCTCCCGAACGACCACGTGGACGTGATCGTGACCCGGCGCGATACCGATGCCTCCGCGAAGGCTGGCACGGACATTTATCAATCCGCCACCCTGCTGACGAATATCCGCGTCCTGGCGATTGGCCAGAACATCCAGGAAAAGAACGGCGAGCGCGTGGTCGTGGGCGAAACCGCCACGCTCGAACTGGACCCCTCGCAGGCGGAAATGATCGCGCTCAACCAGCGCACAGGCACGCTGGCGCTGACCCTTCGCAGCATGGTGGACATCAACAAGCCCGAGGAAAAGCGCTCGCGCAGTGGCAGCAACGCCCTGACGGTGGTCCGCTTCGGCATTGCGCAGGAGGTCAGCCGATGACACCCGCCTCCGAGATTTCTTGTGTTCATTCGAGAAAAAAGAAGACCGCGATGCCGATGCTGAACCGCGTGGTTCCGGGCGTGATGCTCGCCGCCATCCTTGCCGCGCCGGCCTTCGGGCGCGATGCGCCGAAATCCTTCGGCGGCGTGCCTTTCGAGACGATCCCGGCCCCACGCCTGCAGCCCAACGCCAATGACCAGGTCATGGCCCGCCGCATCGATCTCTCGGTCGGCAAGTCGATCATCATCGACTTGCCCCGCGATGCCGGCGAGGTGTTTGTGGCGGAACCGAAGGTCGCGAATGCGGTGGTGCGCACCACCCGCAAGATCTTCATCATCGGCACGGGTGCGGGCACCACGAGTGTCTTCGTGATGGACAAGACAGGCGCGCAGATCGCCGCGCTCGATATCGGTGTCGCCAAGGAACTCGCCCGCGAACTCAATGTGCTGCGCGAAGTTCTCAAGAAGGCGCATCCGAATGCCGATATCAAGGTGTCGAGCGTCGGCGACAGCTTCGTGCTGTCCGGCACGGTCGATTCGGCACTCGAGGCGCAGTCGGCGATCGATATCGCCAACAATCTGGTGGGGCAGTCCTCCGGCGGTTTCCTCGGCCTTGGCCCATCGAACTCGGGCAAGGTGGTCAATGCCCTGCAGGTGCGCGGCAAGGACCAGGTGATGCTGAAGGTGACGATCGCTGAAATCCAGCGTTCGGTGCTCAAGCAGCTCGGCATCAATTTCGATGGCCAATGGCGGGTGGCTTCCACCGTTTTCGGCCTGACCACGGACATACCGTTCTCCGTGAACCGCGAATTGCTCTCCGATACCCAGGCCTCGCTGCAATCGGGCAACAAGCTTGGCACGCTGCGCGCGATGGAGCGGCAGGGCGTGCTTCGCACCTTGGCCGAGCCGACGCTGACCGCCATCTCGGGCGAAAGCGCCAAGTTCCTTGCCGGCGGCGAGATCGCCGTGCCCCAGTCCGAAAGCTGCGATTTCTCCACCGGGCGTCGGATCTGTTCCACCACCTTCTCCTACAAGCCCGTTGGCGTCACACTGAACTTCACGCCGGTCGTGCTCTCCGAGGGCCGGATCAGCATCCGCCTTGCGACCGAGGTGACCGAGATCGATGCCGATAACTCGGTGCAGCTCACCACAACGCGCATGCCGGGGTTCCGCAGCCGCAAGGCCGAAACGACCGTCGAATTGCCATCCGGTGGTGTTCTGGCCACTGCGGGCATCATCCAGCAGCAGACGCGCCAGCAGATCAACGGCCTGCCGGGCGCCATGAACATCCCGATCCTTGGCACGCTGTTCCGTTCGCGCGATTACCAGCGCTACGAAACCGAATTGCTCGTGCTGGTTCAACCCTTCATCGCGAAACCTTCCGCTCCGGGCCAGATCGCCCGTCCGAATGACGGCTTCGCGGATGCCACGGATCCCTCGACCATCTTCATGGGCCGCCTGAACCAGACCTTTGGCACGGCCGCCGCCGATCTGCGCCGCAAGGGCGGACTGGGTCCGGTCGGCTTCATCAACGATTGAGGGCGCTCGCGCCAAGGAGTTCACCATGTCCCGGGTTCACTTTTCCAAATTCCGGTCGCTCGCCGGCGTCGCCCTGCTCGGGCTGGGTCTTGCTGCCTGCGCCTCCTCGATGAAACCGACCCAGAAGGCCTTCGCGCCGGACGAATACGACATGCGCCACCCGATCAAGCTGGCCCAGGGCGAACGGCACCTCGATGTCTTCCCCAATGGCCGCAGCCTCGATCGTCGCCAGCAGGAGGATGTCGTGGCTTTCGCCCGTGAACATGCCGCGCATGGTTCCGGCCCGATGGTCGCAGCCGTGCCTCAGGGTCCGGCTGGCCATCATGCCCTGTCCAACATCCGCAATGCACTCGGCGCGTCCGGTACCCGCGCAGTGCTTCAGGTCGTGCCCTATCAGGCCGACCCCGCCATGGGTGCGGCACCGGTGCGCCTCTCCTTCCAGCGCCTCCAGGCGACCGTGGCCAGCAAATGCGGGCTCTGGCCGCAGGATCTTGCAAGCGGCGGCAGCACCGATACCTGGCAAAATCGGCCCTACCATAATCTCGGCTGTGCCTATCAGACGATGATGGCCGCGCAGGTCGCGAACCCGATCGATCTGGTCCGGCCGCGTGCCGAGGGCATGATCGATGTGAAGAAACGAACTTCGGACATCGAGGCGCTTCGCAAGAACGATGATCCCTCGACCAAGTGGGCGAAGGACGATGCGAAGATCAAGGAAGCGCAACAATAATCCCGGGCCGCCTCGCCTCGGTGGGGCAGCCCCATCCATCCGCCGCGCCCGCCGCGGCAGGTTGAAGGTAATGAGGTCGGAGGGCCCATGAACCCGGAGATCACGATCGCGCCGCTGCCACATGTGGCGGTGCAGGTCTTCTCGGAAACGAGCCAGGTTGTGGCCGTCATCGAGGAGGCGAGCCACGATCGGCGCATGGCGAAAGCCCATCTGCGCATTCAGGCCGGCGGAGCCGCCGCTGCCGTCGAAGCCTATCGCGACGCGCCGACGCCCAATGTCATCGTCATCGAGACCGTGAGCGACAGCCGCGGCCTTCTGGAGCAGCTCGATGAACTCGCGGGCTTCTGCGACGAGGGCACCCGCGTGATGGTGATCGGCCACGTGAATGACGTGCAACTCTACCGCGAATTGATGCGCCGCGGCGTGAGCGATTATCTCGTGGCACCGATCAATGTCGTCGGCTTCGTGCGCGCCCTGTCGGATATCTATGCGAACAATTCCTCGAAGCCGCTCGGCCGCGTGATCGCGATGATTGGCGCGAAGGGCGGCGTGGGGGCTTCCACCCTCGCGCACAACCTCGCCCACACGATTGCCCGGCAGATGAAGGTCGAGACGGTCATCACCGACATGGATCTGCCCTATGGCACGGCCGGGCTCGATTTCAACCAGGACCCGCCGCAGGGCATCATGGAAGCGGCCTTCGATCCGGCTCGCGTCGACAGCAACATGATCGAGCGCCTGCTCTCACGCTGCGGCGAACGGCTGCAGCTCATGGCGGCGCCTTCGAGCCTCGAAAGGCTGTATGATTTCCAGCCTGAAACCTTCGATCCGCTCTTCGATGCGCTGCGTTCGACGATTCCCGCCATCGTGCTCGATGTCCCCCATGTCTGGACCGGCTGGGCGCGCACCGCCCTCGTGCGGGCGGACGAGGTGGTGGTCGTGGCCGAACCCGATCTGGCCAATCTCCGCAATGCCAAGAACCTGATCGACACCCTGGCCGCCGCCCGCCCGAATGATCCGCGGCCCCGGCTGGTGATGAACAAGGTCGGCATTCCCAAGCGCCCGGAGATTGCGGCGTCGGAATTCGCTCGCGCGCTGGATTGCGTGCCGCTCTGCACCATCGCCTTCGATCCCGGCCATTTCGGTACCGCGACCAATAACGGGCAGATGCTCGTGGAGGTGCAGCCGAAATCGAAGGTGAACGACGCGATGCTCGAGATGGCCAAGGCGCTGATGGGCCGCGAGGCCGCCAAGGCCACCAGGAAATCGCTGCTTTCACCGCTGATCGACCGCATTTCGAGCTTGCGAGGCGGCAAGGCAGCCTGAACGCCCATGCCTCCTGCAGGAGGCGAGGGCCCGATATGAGACCAGGATGAGGCAGGCATGTTCGGCAAACGCACGACAATCGGACAGGGGACGACGCCCGCGCGACCCGCCATTCCGGCGCCCGCGCCGGCTTCCGCACCACCTCCGCCGCCGATGTCCAGCGCCACGCCGGCGAGCCGCGCGCCGGCTCCCCCGCCGCCGCTGGAGGCAGCACGCCAGAAATCCGATCAATATTTTCAAACCAAGAGCCTCATCTTCGGTGCGATGATCGAAGCCATCGATCTGTCGCAGCTCTCGAAGCTCGATGCTGCTTCCGCGCGTGACGAACTGCGCGATGTGATCACGGAAATCCTGACGCTCAAGAGCGTCGCGATGTCGATCTCCGAGCAGGAAGAACTGCTCGAGGATATCTGCAACGACGTGCTCGGCTATGGTCCGCTGGAGCCGTTGCTCGCCCGCGACGACATCGCGGACATCATGGTCAACGGCGCAGACAGGACCTATATTGAAGTCAGCGGCAAGATCCAGCTCACGAATGTGCGCTTCCGTGACAATGCGCAGCTGATGAACATCTGCCAGCGAATCGTGAGCCAGGTCGGCCGACGCGTCGACGAAGCCTCGCCGATCTGCGACGCGCGCCTGCCCGACGGCTCCCGCGTGAACGTCATCGCCCCGCCGCTCGCCATCGACGGCGCCGCGCTCACCATCCGCAAGTTCAAGAAGGACAAGCTGACGCTTGAGCAGCTGGTGAAGTTCGGTTCCATCTCGGTCGAGGGCGCCGAGGTTCTCAAGATCATCGGTCGCGTGCGCTGCAATGTCGTCATTTCGGGCGGCACGGGTTCGGGCAAGACGACCCTGCTCAACTGCCTCACGCGCCATATCGACAACGACGAGCGGATCATCACTTGCGAGGACGCGGCCGAATTGCAGCTCCAGCAGCCGCATGTGGTACGCCTCGAAACCCGCCCGCCGAACCTCGAAGGCACCGGGCAGGTGACCATGCGCGACCTCGTGAAGAACTGCCTGCGCATGCGCCCCGAACGCATCATCGTCGGCGAAGTCCGCGGCCCCGAAGTGTTCGATCTGCTGCAGGCGATGAACACGGGCCATGACGGCTCCATGGGCACCATCCACGCCAACTCCCCGCGTGAATGCCTGGCCCGCATGGAAGCGATGATCGCGATGGGCGGCTATACCCTGCTGCCGAAGACCGTGCGCGAGATGATCTGCTCTTCGGTCGATGTCATCGTGCAGGCTCAGCGCCTCCGCGATGGTTCCCGCCGCATCACGCATGTCACCGAGGTGATGGGAATGGAAGGCGACGTGATCGTGACGCAGGATGTCTTCATCTATGACATGACCGGCGAAGATGCGAATGGCCGCATCATCGGCAAGCATCGCTCCACCGGCATCGGCAAGCCTCGTTTCTGGGATCGCGCGCGCTATTACGGCGAGGAAAAGCGCCTCGCCGCCGCGCTCGATGCCGCGGAGCTGCGCGAGGAACGGGTGGCCTGACGCATGGACACGCAATCCATCCTCGTTGCCCTGCTTACCACCTTCTCGGTGGTGACCATCGGAATCGTGCTGATCGAGCCGCTGATGACCGGGGGGGCCCGCGCCGAAAAGCGGCATGAGGCCGTGGTCGGCGGCACGATCCGCAAGCGCGCGATCGAGGAATCGGGCAACCGCCGCAGGCAGGTTGCCGATGCGCTGAAGGAACTCGAGGAGCGCCAGAAAGCCAGGAAGCGCGTGACGCTGGAACAGCGCTTTCTGCAGGCCGGCGTCAACTGGTCGCGCAAGACCTACTGGTTGATCAGCATCGGTTGCGGCCTCGGCCTGGGCTTCCTGATGCTGGTCCTGCTGGGCCAGCCAATTCTGGCCCTCGGGGGCATGTTCGTGGGTGTCTTCGGCATCCCGAACTTTCTGCTCAATCGCTGGGCCAAGAAGCGCCAGAAAAAATTCCTCGAAGAATTTCCAAACGCCATCGAAGCCATCGTGCGCGGCATCAAGTCCGGCCTGCCGCTGAATGATTGCCTCCGGCTCATCGCGAACGAGGCGAAGGAGCCGCTGAAGGCGGAATTCCGTTACATCGTTGAAGCACAGCAGATGGGCGTGTCCATCGCGGACAGCATCATGAAGATCTACGAGCGCATTCCGCTCTCGGAAGTGAACTTCTTCGCGATCGTCATCCAGATCCAGGTGAAATCAGGCGGAAACCTCGGCGAAATCCTTCTGAACCTGTCGAAGGTCATCCGTGACCGCAAGCGGCTGCGCGACAAGGTGGATGCGATGAGCCAGGAGGCGAAATCCTCCGCTGGCATCATCGGCGCGCTGCCCGCGCTGGTGGGGGGGCTCACCTGGCTGGGCTCGCCCGAATATATCCAGCTCATGTGGACTACCAAAGCCGGCCTCGTCGGCCTCGGCATCTGCGTCACCATCATGGCATTCGGTGTCTTCATCATGAAGAAGATGATCAACTTCGAGATCTGAGGAGAAGCACATGGCCTCGATCATCGAACGCCTGACCGATGTCTCCTTCCTGGCCGCCTGCGCCACGGCCATTGCCGTGGCTGCGACGGTGATCGCCGTCGGCATGCCCATTCTCGAGCGCAACGAGATCAAGAGGAAGATGAAATCCGTCGCGCTGGAGCGCGACCGCATCCGTGCCCGCGAGCGCGAGCGCCTGCAACAGAGCGGGCGCGGTGGCGCGAAGCCGACCCTGCGCTCCACCCCCGGTGAATTTGCCAAGCGCGTCGTGGACCGCTTCAGCCTGCGCTCCTGGCTCTCGACGGAAGTCGCGGCGGAGCGCCTGATGCGCGCGGGCTTCCGTGGCCCCAAGGCCGAAACGACCTTCCTTGTCGCCCGCCTCTTCGCGCCGCTCGGCACGCTCGCCTTCGCGTCGTTCTACATGCTGATCAACAAGGGCTTCGGCCTGCCTTTCGGAGCGCAGGCGATGATCGTGCTGGCCGCACTCTATTTCGGCGTCAAGCTGCCGGAGCTCTATCTGTCGAACATCACGGCGAAGCGTCAGGCCTCAATGCGAAAGGCCTTCCCGGATTCGCTCGACCTGCTGCTGATCTGCGTCGAATCGGGCATGTCGATCGAGATGGCCTTCAGGAAGGTCGCGAGCGAGATCGGCTCGGCCTCCGTGCCCATGGCCGAGGAACTGGCGCTGACCAATGCCGAGCTATCCTACCTGCCGGATCGCCGCATGGCCTATGATAACCTCGCCAAGCGCACCAATCTCGATTCGGTGAGGTCGGTCACGACCGTGCTGATCCAGGCCGAACGCTATGGCACTCCGCTTGGCCATGCCCTGCGCGTTCTTGCGCAGGAAAGCCGCGACCAGCGCATGATTGCGGCCGAGAAGAAGGCCGCCGGGCTGCCGCCGAAGCTCACGGTGCCGATGATCGTGTTCTTTATGCCGGCCCTCTTCATCGTCATTCTTACCCCGGCGCTGATCCAGATCTTCAAGTGGAAGTGAATGTCGGGTCTCGCATTTTTTGTCATTTTCTCAAAACTAGAGCATCCGCCCGCCAAGTGGATACCGGTTGGCGGAAAAAGCGGATGCGAAAACAAGAAGAGTGAGCGCCAGATCTGATTCAATCAGATCGGTTTGCGCTCTAATGACATCAGAGCGTTTTCCGTTCAGCCTAGGCTGTAATCGCATAAACGGCTGATGTGGATTCCCTCCCATCGGCAAAATGTGGTTCGAGCTCCTTTTCGGGAGCTGGACGGTTCTAAAAACCTCGCCAGATCGGCCTGTTTCTGATTCAATTGCTCCAATGACGGTGGGGGATGATGGGCGATGCGAGGCCAGCCGGGATTTTTCGATATCGACGAACGGTTGAAGCGGCTGAGCGACCTTGGT
>NZ_JBJTDY010000015.1:0-17121 GCF_046092605.1 Rhabdaerophilum sp.
TTCACCGCGTTCTTGCCCTCCTTGATCCACTGCTCCGCCGTGCCGCGCTGATTGTAAAAGGCGACGATACGGTTCGCGGGCCGGGTCAGGTTGGTGACGATGAACCCGACGCGGGGATACAGTTCGCCGGGATGCCATTCCACCTTGGCGACCACGCGCCGCTTCCGGCTCCATGATCCGGCCCGATAGCTGAAGCTCGCATGGAACCGCTGGAAGTGCAGGGGCGGGCGTCCAATGGGGCGTTTGAGCAGGTGGGCGATATGGCCCTGAAGGACCGCGTTGGCCTTGAGGCGGATGGGCCGCCTATCTGGGAAATATCGGTTCAACGAGCTATTTCCGAACATTGACGGGGACATAAAGCGTTTTGAAGAACAAGCACGCAGTGGTGCTGTGTTTGTGTGGGGAGCGGCAACGAAGGGTTGTATGTTTCTCGCTCATTGCGCAATGAAGAATCGATTGATTGACAAAGTCTGCTTTGCGGTAGATCAGAATCCAAATAAACTAGGGAAGCATTTGCCGGGCTCTTTGATTGAGATTAGATCTAAGGAGGATTTTTTTAGGACAGCAAAGCCTGGGGATCTTTTACTCATTGCAAATTCTGCTTACAAAGACGAGATCGTAGCGGAGGTTATTGCTAACGGACTAATGGATATAGCAATACAGACACTTTGATTAGGGTCAGGACTCATAATCAGAAAGAGACTGTAGCTGCGATGACGATTGCGGAGAAGAAGGTGTGTGCGCATCGGTCGTAGCGCATTGCGACGCGACGCCAATCCTTGAGGCGAGCGAACATGCGTTCGATGACATTTCGTTGTTTGTAAAGCGTTTTGTCATATCGGACGGGTCTTTTTCGTCCCCTGCGGCCGGGAATGCACGGCTTGATTTTACGCGCCCTGAGCGCGTTGCGGATCCCGGCCCGCTCGGCCGCTTCCTGAACCGCGCGATGGAGTTGCCGGGTCGAGATCGGCTCCGTCCGGCCTTGCCCGGGGAACAGCCAGCCATGGGGCAGCATCACGCCGCGCAGCTTGCCCTCGCGCCACCACAGACGCAGCAGGTCCAGAAGATGCGGGGAGAGCATCGCATTGCGATCCTTGCGGCCCTTGCCCTGCTCGATGCGGATCAGCATGCGGGTGCTGTCGATATCGTCGATCTTGAGATGCGCGACTTCCGAGACCCGCAAGCCCGCGCCATAGGCTACGCTCAGGGCAGCCTTGTACTTGAGGCCCGGCGCGGCTTCGAGCAGCCGGGCAACCTCCTCAACGCTGAGGACATCGGGGAGCTTGCGGTGAAAGCGGGTTACCACAAGGCTGCGCGCGAGATCGCGCCGGCCGAGCGTCACAGAAAACAGAAACCGCAAGGCCGAGACTGCGGAGTTGATGGTGGCGACACCAATGCCGCTCTCATGCTGGTGAAGCTGGAAACGGCGGATATCGTCCGCCGTTGCCGTATCCGGCGAGCGCCGGAGGAAAGCCGCGAAGGCGCGGACGTGGCGGATGTAATCCTGGCGGGTATGCGAACCCAGACCCCGCATCAGCATGTCGTCCTGCATGCGCTGCCGAAGCGGGCTGACCGGTGTGTCACTCGAGATCCTGTCCATGGCTGGTTCCTCATTGTTGAAGGAACCCCATGGTCACGCGGAGGTATCAGAGCGCCAAAACATCAGCAATCAGCACGAAACCTCGCCACGAGCGCCAATCCCGCGAAGCGGGTTCGTGCTTGGGGGCGCGAAGGAGCCACGAGGCAAGCGGAGGAGAAAGGTCCACTCAGGTTGGAGACCATTGCCAGCGGCCAAGCCGTTGCTGAGGCTCTCATGCACCAAGCGGAAACCGAGTTCGGCGTTCTTCACCTGAATGTACTTGCCCTCGAAGGTGACCTTCTCGCCTTCGAGCAGGCGGGTATAGACCTCGAGAAACTCGCTCGCATGGGCGTAGCGCTCATCATGGCTCAAATGGATGCCATCGCCAGCGAGTTCCGCCGGATTACCGCCCGAGACGATATTCACGAGGAAACGTCCGTTCGAGATGCGATCCAGCGCCGCCGCCTGCCGGGCGACATAGGTCGGGCTTGCCACGCCGGGACGCAAGGCAAGCAGGAAGCGCAGGCGCTCCGTGTGGCTCGCGAGCGCGGCGGCGGTGATCCACGGGTCGTCGCAATTCTTGCCCGTGGGGATCAGTACCCCGCCGAAGCCGAGGCGATCAGCCGCCTGCGCGATCTGCTTGAGGTAATCGAAATCAGCCGGGCGATGCCCCTTGGCGGTGCCGAGCTGTGTGCCATCCCCCGAGACGGGGATGAACCAGTAGAGGTCGAGCGGTTTCTCAGTGCTCATGATCTTCGTCCTTCTAAAACAGCGGTATGCGCGTTATGCCGAGGGCTTCCAGACCCAGACGATGTCGCGGATATTGATGGCCTTCGGGATGAGCCCGAGCTTGTGGAAGCGGTCGGCCACCGCCTGCTGCTGGGTTGCGATCTCTTCGGTGATTGGGGAGAACACGAATTCCGTGCGCTGAACTGTGCGCTGCTGTGCGGCGAGTTCCACGCCGCTGGCCTGGGAGAAGAGCTCGGCGGCCTGTTCGCGGTTGGACCGTGCCCAGATGGTCGCGCGGTTGAGTTCGTCATTGATCGCCGAGACGATACCAGGATGCTTGTTGGTAAACTCGCGATTGGCGAGGAAGAACGGGTTCTGCGAAGCCACCTCCGGGCGGATCGGCAAGGGGCGGGCGCCCTGCTTCAGTTCGGCCAGCGCGTAGAACGGATCCCAGATCGTCCAGGCATCCACCGAACCGCGCAGGAAGGCGGCTGCGGCATCGGCCGGCGGCAGGTATTGCGCCTGGATATCGGTGAATTTCAGCCCCACGCTTTCGAGCGCCGCAATGGTGAGGTTGTGTGCGCTGGAAGCCTTGGCGATCGCGACCTTCTTGCCCTTCAGCTCTTCAAGCGAGCGGATGGACGAATCCTTCGCCACGACAATCGCCTGCGTGTCGCCACGCCCCGGCAAAGCCGCGACATAGAGCAGGTTCGCCCGCGCGGCCTGCGCGAAGACCGGCGGGGAATCGCCCACCGCGCCATAATCGATATTGCCGGTGTTGAGCGCTTCCAGCAGTGGCGGGCCGAAGGTGAATTCCACCCATTTCACGCTTGCGCCGATGTTGGCGAAACGCTTCTCCAGCACCTCCTGCGCCTTGGCGATGAGCAGCACGCCGCTTTTCTGGAAGCCGATGCGGATTTCCTTCGGCGCTTCCTGTGCGGAAAGGCGGGTGGACAAGGCGGGCAGAACGGTCACAGCGGCCGCACCCGCCAGAAACTGGCGTTTGTTGATCATGGTCGTCTCCTGGAATGGGAAGGGTCAGTCTTGGGGAATGAGGCCGGGCTGGTAGCGCCCGTGCCAGTAGAGAAGCGCGTCGCGCGGCGGGCCGATGCGGGTCGCAACCACCGCGCCGATGACGATCGCGTGGCTATGCCGCTCAATGAATTCCTCGACCTCCAGGTCGATGGCCGCGAGGGCATCGGTGAGCAGCGAGGTGCCCGTTTCGAGGCTCTCCCATTGCGCGCCGTCATAGCGCGCTTCGCCCGCAATCCCGCCGCGCCCAGCGAAACGATCTGCAATCGCTTCCTGCCCGGCGGCGAGGAAGTTGACGCCGAAGGCACCGGCTTGCCGGATGCCGTGATAGGACGAGGAATTGCGGTTGACCGACACGACGAGCCGCGCCGGCTCTGCCGAAAGCGAGAAAACGGAGGTTGCCGTGAACCCGGTTCGGAAGGGCTTTTGGCCCGTGGTGATGACGCTGACGCCGCTTGCGAGATGCCGCAAGGCCTGCCGGAATTCGAGGGGTGATGCACTCGCGCGCTCTGGCGCTTCCTTCGCGAAGGTCTCGCGCAATCCGGTACTGATGGCCATGGCCGGCGCTCCTTTCGAACCTCGAACAGGGCTCAATCGGACCAGCGCAACGGCGGAAGCGGAAATAAGAAAAATGAAAAACCTTATGCCCAAACGCAGGAAAACCGCCCAAAAGGCAGCAAATCTGCTCCTGAATTCCCGTCAAGAAACGCGAACTTCGCAGGGAAAGTGCGAAAAACGTAAAATCCTTGCAGGGCTTGGCTCGCCTGAAATCGGCTCATGCGGGCGGCCAGACCACTTGGGACCTGCCGCGCCGCCGCAATACCGGACAACCAGCTCCCGGCAGGCCTGACAGGCGCTCGCGAAAAAACTCTCGTCTTCGCGCCCGCACTCAGTGTTCTCCTTCTCCCGAACGACCTGAGAAGGCAGGGATTTTCTCCAGGCAACTCCCTTATGAATCAGGAGAAATCCGCAGGTTTTTCCTGCGGGGATGACGGTTTTTCCGGAGAATTCGATGTCGGTTTCCACTCATCATCCTGCAGCCGAGTTTGCGAGCCGTTTCACGCGCGCCCTCCATTGGGCAGCGCTGGCAGGTTCGTTCTTGCTGCTCAGCGCGATCGTCGTTTTTGCCCAGACGCCGCAGACCATCCTCAACGTCTCCTATGATGTCTCGCGCGAGCTCTACAAGGAGATCAACCCGGCCTTCGCGAAGGCCGGGCAGGCAAAGACCGGGCAGACGATCACCATCAACCAGTCGCATGGCGGATCGAGCCGGCAGGCGCTCTCTGTCATTGGCGGGCTGGATGCCGATGTCGTCACGATGAACCAGGCTCCGGATATCGACATCCTCGTGGAGCGTGGCGGGCTTGTTTCGAAGGATTGGCGCAAGGCCTTCCCGTTCGATGCCGCGCCGTATTCCTCCACCACCATTTTCATCGTGCGCAAGGGCAACCCCAAGGGCCTCAAGGACTGGAGCGACCTTGTTCGCCCGGGCCTTCAGGTGATCGTGCCGAACCCCAAGACCTCGGGCAATGGCCGCTACACCTATCTCGCGGCCTGGGGCTACGGCCTCAAGGCGAAGGGCTCGGATGCGGGTGCGCGCGAATTCGTTTCGGCCCTGTTCAAGAACGTTCCCGTGCTCGATGGTGGCGGCCGTGGCGCCACAACCACTTTCGCGCAGCGCGATATCGGTGACGTGCTGATCACCTTCGAAAACGAGTTTTCTGCGCTGGAGAAGGAATTTGGCGAGGGCAAGTTCGAGAAGATTTATCCTTCGCTCTCGGTGGATGCCTCGGCACCCGTTGCTGTGGTGGAGTCGGTCGCGAACAAGCGGAAGACCAATGAGGTCGCGAAAGCCTATCTCGCCTTCCTCTTCACGCCCGAAGCGCAGGAGATTATCGCCCGCCATCAGTTCCGTCCGCGGGATCCCGCCGTGCTCGCGAAACACGCGCAGAGCTTCCCGCCGGTGCAGACCTTCAAGGTTGAGGATCTGCTTGGCGGCTGGGAGAACGTGCAGAAGGTGCATTTTGCCGATGGCGCGATCTACGACCAGATCATGGCGAAGCGCTGAGCTGATCGGAGGATATGGATCCTCCCGCTACTCTGCCCGTGCCCCTTGGGGCAGGAGCCCTCCCGCCTCTGGCCGGAGGGCTTTTCTTTTGCCCGATCAGGACCGGCCAGAGAGAATACTTGCAAGACGATTGTTCTTTTTAGAGAACGTTTTTGTTGACCGCCTGGGATTTCCGAGGCATCATTAAGACCGTGATCGAAAGGTCACCGCGGGGATTTGAGCGAGCAGCTTGCGCCGCGTCACCAAGTGCTAAAGCGCCACGGCGGGATGGTTGGTCATCTCTCGTGGGCTCACGACGAGCTGAGGAACTGACCATGAAGATGACCGCAAAATTGTTTCTCCTGCATCCGGTATCCCGGGGCTGTTGTCGCTGATCTCTTCAGCAGAACAACCGATAAATCCCTGTTTTTTCAATGGATCGCTGCGAGATTGTGGCGGGAGATGCCATGTCCTTGTCTTTTGTCATCGAAATCGGCGGCGATGCCGTCGGGTTGGTCCATCGCTATGGGACCCATGAGCCCTATCGCTTCTTTGCAACCGATCTGCGTCTGTCCTCACTGGAGGGCGAGGTCTATGGCCGGCCTTCGCTGGCGCAAGCTGCCGCCCGCACACTGCTTACAGCGCGCCGCAAGACCGTCGTGAAGCGTCGCTCCGGCGTTTCTTTTGGCGAACGACTGACATCGCCCGGCGCGGCGGGATTCTGACGAACAGGTTCGGGCATTTCCATGACTCTCTCCCATCTGAAAACGCCGACGGCTGAACACCCGGCGATCCGCTTTGATGAGGTCAGCAAGACTTTTCCGCCGCGTGGTGGGCAAAGCGCCGTGGCTGCCCTGGAGGGCATTTCGCTCAATGTTGCGTCGGGCCGGATCGTCGGCGTCATCGGGCGCTCCGGTGCAGGCAAGTCGACACTGATCCGTCTCGTGAATGGTCTGGAGACTGTGACAAACGGCACGCTTTCACTGTTTGGCCGTGATGTCACGCGCCTCACGGAAGCCGAGTGGCGCGTGGAACGCCGGCAGATCGGCATGGTTTTCCAGCATTTCAACCTGCTCTCCTCGCGCACGGTCCTCGACAACATTGCGTTGCCGCTGGAAATTGCAGGCACGCCAAAGGCCGAGATTGCGCGGCGTGTTGGTGACCTTCTCGAACTTGTTGGCCTGACCGACAAAAGCGCGCGCTACCCGGTGGAGCTTTCGGGCGGGCAGAAGCAGCGCGTGGGCATTGCACGTGCGTTGGCGACCGAGCCGCGCATCCTGCTCTGCGACGAGGCGACCTCAGCGCTTGATCCGGAAACCACGCGTTCGATCCTCGCTTTGCTGCGAGAGATCAACCAACGCCTCGGGGTCACCATCCTGCTCATCACGCATGAGATCGCCGTGATCCGTGACATCGCCGACGCTGTGGCTGTGCTGGAAGCCGGGCGCATCGTCGAGCACGGCTCGTCCTTCGAGGTGCTGACAGCCCCGAGTGCGGAGATCACACGACGGCTGGTGGACGGGGTGATCACGGTCGAAACACCGGCCACGATTGCTGCCGCGCTGCGCCCTTCGCCCGCTTCTGGCGGCCTTGCTGTGCTGCGCGTCGGGTTTTCCGGCGAACATGCGACGAGCCCGGTGCTCTCCCGCCTTTCGAGCACTCTCGGCTTGGATGTGAACATCCTCGCCGGGCGGATCGACACGATCGGCGACCAGCCCTTTGGCTCGCTCATCATCGCCGTGCCCGGCCAGCAGCCGGATGAAGCGGCGGTGCATGCCGCCCTGCGCCGCCTCGGGTTCACCGTGGAGGCGCTGGGTTACCTCACCTCGGTGCCAAATGCGGCTTCTGTCACGCTTCCGGAGGTAGCACGTGTCGCCTGAGCTCCTGCGCCTTATCCTCGATGCCACGCTCGACACGCTCACCATGGTGGCAGTCGCGGGCGGGCTCGGCACGTTGCTCGGTTTGCCGCTGGGCGTGTTCCTCGCCACCAGCCGCAAGGGTGAACTCTTTGCAGCCCCGGCCATCAATGCGGTGCTCGGCGTGCTTGTGAACATCACGCGCTCTACCCCATTCATCATCCTCGTTGTGGCGATCGTGCCTTTCACGCGGCTCATCGCAGGCACGTCGATCGGCACGGCGGCGGCGATTGTGCCTCTCACCGTCGCGGCCACGCCCTTTATCGCGCGGATTGTCGAAAGCGCCATCCGTGAGGTGGATGCCGGCCTTGTGGAAGCCGCACGCGCGATCGGCGCAACGCCGCTCGAAATCGTGCGCAAGGTGCTGATCCCCGAGGCTTTGCCCGCGATCATCCTAGGTTTGACGCTCGCCACGGTCAGCCTCATCGGCTTCTCCGCGATGGTCGGCGCGGTGGGCGGCGGGGGGCTGGGTGATCTCGGCATCCGCTATGGCTACCAGCGCTTCATGCCCGAGGTGATGGCCATCGTTGTCGCCGTCCTCGTGGTGCTGGTCCAGACCGTCCAGACCATCGGCGACACGCTTTCCCGGCGCCTCAACCGGCGTCTCCGCTCCCTCTGATCCGCTCACATGAAAGGATATTCCATGAGCATTTCTCTCTCCCGCCGTTCCGCCCTGCTGGGCGTCGCAGCCTCGGTTGCTCTCGCCGGAAGTGCGTTTGCCCAGACGCAGACTTTGCGCATCGGCGTCACCCCTGGCCCGCATGCACAGATTCTGGAGGTGGTGAAGCCGATCGCTGCCAAGAAGGGCCTCGATATCCGGATCATCGAGTTCTCGGATTATGTGGTGCCGAACCAGGCGCTTCATGCCGGCGAACTGGAAGCCAACTCGTTCCAGAACCAGCCTTACCTCGACAACCAGATCAAGGATCGCAAGTTCGACCTCGTCAGCGTCGGCCTGACGGTAAATT
Source organism: Rhabdaerophilum sp. (assembly GCF_046092605.1). Lineage (NCBI taxonomy): Bacteria > Pseudomonadati > Pseudomonadota > Alphaproteobacteria > Hyphomicrobiales > Rhabdaerophilaceae > Rhabdaerophilum > Rhabdaerophilum sp. The sequence goes on from NZ_JBJTDY010000015.1 coordinate 8,272, forward strand.
TCCCGCTCGGCATCTATTCGGCGAAGCACAAGAGCTGGGCCGAGGTGCCGGATGGCGCGACCATCGCCATCCAGAACGATCCGACCAATGGTGGCCGCTCGCTTCTGCTGCTGCGCGACAAGGGCGTGATCAAACTGCGGGATGGCGTGGGCTTCCGGCCGACGGTAGCCGACATCATCGAGAACCCGAAGAAACTGAAATTCGTCGAGATCGATGCCGCGCAGACCGCTCGCTCGCTACCGGATGTCGCCGCCGCCGCCATCAACACGAACTACGCCGTTGAGGCCAAGATCGAGCCGACCAGCGCCATCCTGCGCGAGGACCCCAAGGGCCCTTATGTGAACCTGATTGCCGTGCGCGCGGCCGACAAGGACAAGCCCTGGGTGAAGGCACTGGTGGAATCCTACCAGTCGCCGGAAGTGAAGCATTTCGTGCTCGAGCGCTTCAAGGGCTCGGTGCTCGCGAGCTGGTAAACCGTCGCTCCGTTTCCTGCCGGCCTTTCTCTCATCCTCCCTGTTTGGCCGGTCTGACTGGCCCGGATCCCCTCGTGTGATCCGGGCCTTTTTTCATGCCAGGCCCGGCCTCCTGTGCAGAAAAAAGGAGCGCCCAAAGGACGCTCCTTGCATGCTCTGTTGAGGGATGGATGGATCAGTGCGGCATCCAGCGATAGGCATGGGCGAAGTCATTCTCCCCTTTCGCCGTTGCCTCGCCGGCATTCTCCTTGCCGCGCTGCTCGTCCTCGCGGTCGGCCGCCTCAATAGCTGGCGCAACGCCCGCAAAATCGGCCTGAACGGGGGAGGTGAGAAACCGCCAGGCCGCAGCCAGACGGGTCAGAAGGCCGGGCGAAGGGGCGGTGTCGGCGTCACGCATCGGTCGTCTCCTGTATGGCTTGAGGATCAAAGGCCAAGGTCTCGGCAGCTATGCCTGCCGGTCTGGGATCATCCTTGAACATGACGTGGGATCGCAACGCAGGGGTCGTTCGAAAACGCGCCCTCCTCAGCAAGTGCTTTGCTATTTGAAGGCGAGCCAGAGAATGAAATGCTTTCGCATGGATCAGGCTTTGCTGACCTCAAGGCAGGAAGGCATCCCTCGGAGGCGGCATCAGCCTGCCAAAGCAGAACGGGCGAGCAGCACGGCGAAGATGCCAAGCGCAATCGCGGAAATGCGAGGTGCCACGCTGGTTGCCACGGAGCCGATGCCGACCGCTCCGTAGCGGCCCATCAGCATCCAGAAGCCGCCGATCAGCGGCGTCACCATGGCGATGACGCCGAGATGCGCCAGAGCCGTTGGCCCATCCAGGCTCCAGCCTTCCGGCATGAGGCCAAAGGCAATCACGAGGGATTTCGGGTTCATCACCGTGGCAAGCGCGATGTGTTGCCAGGAAATGACGGGACCCACCGCACAACGCGTCTTCATGCGCCAGAGCCGCAAGGCTGTCAGAAGCAGGTAAAGCGCTGCCGCTCCTTGCAGGCCCGCACCGATGAGCGGGAGTTCCACGATCAGCGGGGACAGGATGACGCCAAGGGTGGTGATGGCCAAAAGATAGGCCGCGAGTTCTGCTGCGAGCAGACGATGCGCCGAGGCCAGCCCATCCGTCGCACCGGCGGTGGCGAGCAGCGTGTTGGTCGGGCCGGGAACAGCGAGAAAAGCCACGAGCCCGAGGAGGAAGCCAGACGAAATCATGGCTTTCTCTGTGTCACATCGTCGATCCGCTGCGATGCGCTGGATCAAGGGTGATGCGTTGAGCGGGCCGGAGGCCAACGAATAGGGAACGTGCGCTCAACCCTGGCTGGTTGCCCATTATGCCAATGGCAACAAGATTGGAACGATGAGGCAATAGAGAAAAAATTTCTGCTTCGATGCGTAATTTAAATAAAAATCCGCATCACGCTGAACGCGTTGTTTTCAGGGAGCAATTTATTCTTCTTTCGTGCAGAACATGAAGGATATTCCTTGTTCGCGCCTTGTGCGAGTTTATTTTTGCTTCTGGCCCGGTATCTGAGCAGCTTTTTCAATTTCCTGAAATCGATATCAGGAATCTCACTTTGGGCTGGCTTTGGTGGATTGCTACGCTTCCCCTCATATCTCCTCGCCCCGAACGAAAAGGAGCCTGAATGTCCTTCCATCGTCGCCTGTTTCTGGCCGGTTCGCTCGCCTTGGTGTCTCTTCCCGCAGCCGCGCAGAACGTATCGCTCCTCAACGTTTCCTATGATCCGACGCGCGAGCTTTATGTCGAGATCAACGCCGCTTTTGCCAAGCAATGGCAGGCGAAGACCGGCCAGAATGTTACCATTCGCCAGTCGCACGGCGGCTCTGGCCGGCAGGCGCGCGCGGTGATCGACGGGCTTGATGCCGACGTGGTGACCCTCGCTCTCGCCTTCGATATCGATGCGCTGCACCTCAATGGCAAGCTCATCCCGGCGGATTGGCAGAAGCGTCTGCCCAACAACGCTTCGCCCTATACCTCGACCATCGTTTTCCTCGTCCGCAAGGGCAACCCCAAGGGCATCAAGGACTGGAACGATCTCGTGAAGCCAGATGTCGGCGTGGTGACACCCAATCCGAAGACCTCGGGCGGCGCACGCTGGAATTATCTCGCGGCCTGGGCTTATGCCCTCAGGCAGCCGGGCGGGAATGACGAGAAGGCCCGCGAATTTGTCCGCGCGCTCTTCAAGAATGTGAAGGTGCTCGATTCCGGTGCGCGCGGCTCGCTCACCTCCTTCACCGAGCGTGGCATTGGCGATGTGTTCCTCTCCTGGGAGAACGAGGCCTTCCTCGCGCTGAAGGAACTGGGGGCGGACAAGTTCGAGATCGTGGTGCCCTCGCTCTCGATTCTGGCGGAGCCGCCGGTCTCGGTGGTGGATCGCGTGGTGGACAAGCGCGGCACGCGCGCCGTGGCCGAGGCCTATCTGCAATTCCTCTACACCAGGGAAGGCCAGGAAATCGCTGCGAAGCACTTCTACCGCCCACGTGACCCGGAGGTCGCGGCAAAACACGCCGACGTCTTCAAGAAGGTCAATCTCATCACCATCGATGATGTGTTCGGCGGCTGGACCAAGGCGCAGGCCACGCATTTTAACGATGGCGGCGTCTTCGACCAGATCTACGTGAAGTAAGTCCCGCGCGCCGTTTTTTCCCTCGTGAAGCCCCGGGGCAGAAGGCTGCTTCTCCCCGGCGGGATGAGAAGGCACGGACTTTCTCTGCTGCCCCGACCTATAAGTTGTAGCGCCCGTTTCGTTCGAAGGAGCGAACAGGGCGGCCTGGCTATCCGGAGTTCACGCATGCCCCCCTCACGCAGCCTTGAAGCCCGCTCCGTCCCGGGCACCTTCGAACGCCTGGTGCATTGGGTGGCGCTGGCGAGTTCCTTTCTGCTGCTGGGTGGCATTGTTGTGTTTTCCGATCTGCGTCGAACGGCGCATTCGGGAGTGGTCAAGCAGGCTCCGGCGATCGAGGCGAGCCGCTGATGGCTGGCACGCATGCTTCCCCCCGCGTGCTGCCGGGTTTTGGGCTCACGCTCGGCTTCACGATTGGCTATCTTTCGCTGATCGTGCTGATCCCGCTATCCGCGGTATTCCTCAAGACCGCCACGCTCAGTTGGGACCAGTTCGTGGCGCAGATATCCGCACCACGCGCGATGGCCTCCTACCGGTTGACCTTCGGGGCCTCGTTCCTCGCTGCCTCGATCAATGCGGTCTTCGGGCTGATCCTCGCCTGGGCCTTGGTGCGTTATTCCTTCCCCGGCAAGAAGCTGGTGGATGCTCTTGTGGATCTGCCTTTCGCTCTGCCGACGGCGGTGGCGGGCATCTCGCTCGCGGCGATCTATGCGAAGAACGGCTGGATCGGGCAATATCTGGAACCGCTGGGGATCAAGATCGCCTTCACACCCACGGGTGTGCTGGTGGCGCTGGTGTTCATCGGGTTGCCTTTCGTGGTCCGCACCGTGCAGCCCGTGCTGGAAGATCTCGACACGGAATATGAGGAAGCCGCCGCGAGCCTCGGTGCCAGCCGCTGGCAGACCGTGACGCGCGTGGTTCTGCCGGCGTTGTTCCCGGCGCTTCTCACGGGCTTCGCGCTCGCCTTCGCGCGGGCCGTGGGAGAATATGGCTCGGTGATCTTCATCGCCGGCAACATGCCGATGATCTCCGAGATCACGCCGCTCATCATCATCACCAAGCTCGAACAATATGATTATGCCGGCGCGACCGCGATCGCGACCGTGATGCTCATCGTGTCCTTCGCGATGCTCCTGATCATCAACCTGCTTCAGGCCTGGGCCGCAAAAACCGGACGGAGGGAGACCTGACGGCCGGCAATGCTTCCTCCCTCGCCGAGAAGGGCCAGACGCGCTTCGAGCATCGCTCGGCCACGCGCGACCCTCTGATCGTGCGCGTGCTGGTGCTGACCGTGGCGATCGGCTTTTTCGCGATTTTCCTCCTGCTGCCGCTGATCGTGGTCTTCGCGGAAGCCTTGCGGAAAGGCGTCGAGACCTACTGGGCGGCGTTGGTTGATCCCGATGCGCAATCCGCCATCCGGCTCACCTTGCTCGCGGCGGCGATTGCCGTGCCGCTGAACCTTGTCTTTGGGGTTTCCGCGGCCTGGGCCATCGCGAAATACAATTTCCGCGGAAAGGCCTTTCTCACGACGCTGATCGACTTGCCGTTTTCGGTCTCGCCGGTGATTGCGGGGCTGATCTTTGTGCTGGTCTTCGGCGCGCAGGGCTGGTTCGGGCCTTGGCTGCGCGAGCATGACATCAAGGTGATCTTCGCCGTGCCCGGCATCGTGCTGGCGACGGTGTTCGTGACCTTCCCCTTCATCGCGCGCGAACTCATCCCGCTGATGGAGCAGCAGGGCTCGGAGGAAGAGGAGGCGGCCATCGTGCTCGGGGCCTCAGGCTGGCAGACCTTCTGGCGCGTGACGCTGCCGAACATCAAATGGGGCCTCTTGTACGGCGTCATCCTCTGCAATGCGCGAGCCATGGGCGAATTTGGCGCGGTATCGGTCGTCTCGGGTCATATCCGCGGCGAGACCAACACCATGCCGCTGCATGTCGAGATCCTCTACAACGAATACCAGTTCGCCGCGGCCTTCGCGGTGGCCTCCTTGCTCGCGCTTCTCGCGCTGCTGACGATCGCGCTGAAAAGCCTCGTCGAGTGGCAATCCAGTCGAACCAATACCCGGGAGACGGCCTGATGAGCATTCGTGTCGAAGGCATCACCAAGCATTTCGGGGCTTTCACCGCATTGAAGGACGTGACGCTCGACTTCCCCAAGGGTGAGCTTGTGGCTTTGCTCGGCCCTTCGGGCTGCGGGAAGACAACACTGCTGCGCATCATTGCGGGGCTGGAGACGGCGGATCGCGGGCGCATTCTCTTCGATGGCGCGGATGCCAGCGACCGCCATGTGCGCGAGCGGCAGGTGGGATTCGTCTTCCAGCATTACGCGCTTTTCCGGCACATGAGCGTGTTCGAGAACGTTGCCTTCGGGCTCAGGGTGAAGCCGCGTGCCCAGCGACCCTCGGAAGCGGAAATTCGCCGGAAGGTGATGGATTTGCTCGATCTCGTGCAGCTTGCCTGGCTCGCGGATCGCGCGCCGGCGCAGCTCTCGGGCGGCCAGCGGCAGCGCATTGCATTGGCACGCGCACTTGCCGTGGAGCCGCAGGTGCTGTTGCTCGACGAGCCCTTCGGCGCGCTTGATGCCAAGGTGCGCAAGGAACTCCGCCGCTGGCTGAGGCAGTTGCACGACGACCTGCACATCACCTCGATCTTCGTGACGCATGACCAGGAAGAGGCGCTCGAACTCGCCGATCGCGTGGTGCTGATGAATAAGGGCGTGGTCGAGCAACTCGGTTCGCCCAAGGAGGTCTATACCCAGCCCGCAAGCGAATTTGTGTTCGGCTTCCTCGGCTCTGCCAACCGGATCGAGGGCGAGGTGGCGAATGGTCGCCTCGCCGTGCCCGGCAGCAGCATTGCACTGCCGGTTCTCGCGAGCGAGTCGCGGCATGTGACCGCCTATATCCGCCCGCATGAACTCGGCATCGAACGCGGAGAGGGCGAGGGCATTCCGGCAACCGTGCGGCGTGTGCTCGAACTCGGCGCATTGGCGCGCGTGGAACTCACGACCGAGGCTGGGCAAGGCTACGAGGCCGAGATTCCGCAATCGGAACTGGCGGGCCTCGCGCTCTCGGCGGGTGAAGCCGTGCGCCTTGTGCCGCGCGCATTGAAGCTGTTCGCCCGGCCGGCGGCATGAACTTCCAGCAGCTCCGGATCATCCGCGAGACGGTGCGGCGCAACTTCAACCTGACCGAGGTGGCGCAGGCGCTCGCGACCTCGCAATCCGGGGTTTCGAAGCATATCCGCGATCTTGAGGAAGAGCTTGGCGTCGAGCTTTTCGTGCGCCGGGGGAAGCGCTTGCTCTCGCTGACGGATCCGGGACAGCAGATCGTGCCTTTCGTCGAGCGGATGCTGGTCGATGCCGGGAGTATCCGCCGCATTGGTGTCGAGCTTGGCGCGGCGCAGCAGGGCGAACTCGTGATCGCCACCACGCATACCCAGGCGCGCTACATGCTGCCGGGGGTGATCGCGGAATTCCGCCGCGCCTTCCCGCAGGTGCATCTTGTGCTTCATCAGGCAAGCCCGGCGGATGTCGCGCAGATGCTGCTCGACGGGCGCGCGGATATCGGGATCGCGACCGAGGCACTTTCCGGCGAGCCGGATCTTGCCGCCTTCGCCTATCATTCCTGGCGTCACGCGGTGATCGTGCCGAAGGGCCACGCGCTGGAATGGAATGAGTCCCTTACGCTTGAACGGCTCGCGGGCTATCCGCTCATCACCTACCAGAAGGGCTTTACCGGTCGCCCGGCGATCGATCGCGCCTTCGCGGCGGAAGGACTGGCACCGGATATCGTGCTCGAAGCGATTGATGCGGACGTGATCAAGGCCTATGTCGAGCTCGGCCTCGGTGTGGGGATTGTCGCCGAGCTTGCCTTCGAACCGGAGAGGGATCTCGCGCTGACCATGCGCCCCGAGCACTTCTTCGAGGAGAGCACTACCTTCATCGCCGTCCGACGCGGGCGCTTCCTGCGCGGCTTCGCCTATCGCTTCATCGAGGCCTGCCGTCCCTCCCTCAGCGAGGCACTCATCCGCCGGGAGGCCGGAGACCTTTCCGGCTAGGCAGGAGCACGATTTTCTCTTTTCCTGCAAAACTTTGAAAGAGAGCTGGCGTGCGGGCGCATTGAGACGTTCGTTCTTTTTATATATATTTTTGTTCTGTTTATAGAACGAAAACTGAGGCTATCGTGCCTGTCTTCGCACCCCATCCTCGTCCTGTTCTCCCATCGTTTTTGTGGAGCGTCCCCTGATGGCGCATCTCCACATCATCGACCGGCAGGGCCAGTTCCACACGCTCGAAACCGCCGAAGGCTGGCGCGTGATGGAAATCCTGCGCGACCAGAAAGTTGGAATTGATGGCCTTTGCGGCGGCGCCTGCCTCTGCGCCACCTGCCATGTCGTCGTTCATCCGGAATGGGCCGGTCGCCTGCCGGAACCGCGCGACGACGAACTCCTCAAACTCGACGAATTGCCTGCCATCGAGCCGACCTCGCGCCTCTCCTGCCAGATCATCTGGAGCGATGACCTCGACGGACTGACGCTGACACTGGGGGATGAAACCTGATGGCTGCCGCGCCCAAGATCGTGCTTCCCGCAATCCTGTTGGCGAATGACCTGCTCGACGGCGACGTGGTGTTCCGCACGGCCAACGGTTGGTCGCGCGACCCCCGCGAAGCGCTCGTGGTCGAGGATGAGGCGACCGCCTTGCGCCTCGAAGCCGAGGCGAAAGCCGCCTTTGAGCGGAAGGAAGTCGTCGATGCCTATCTCGTGGATATCACGCGGGATGCTCAGGGCCTGCCTGTTCCCAACCATTTCCGCGAGCGCTTCAAGGTGAAGGGGCCGTCGCACCGGCCCGATCTCGGCAAGCAGGCCGAATTCGGGGTGAGGTGAAAGATGTATCGCTACGATCAGTTCGATGAGGCCTTCGTGCGCGATCGCGTGGCGCAATTCGCCGATCAGGTGAAGCGCCGGCTTGATGGCAGCCTGAGCGATGACGAGTTCAAGCCCCTTCGCCTGAAGAACGGCGTCTATCTGCAACTGCACGCCTATATGCTGCGCATTGCCATCCCCTATGGCACACTGTCCTCGCGCCAGTTGCGGCAGCTCGCGCTGATTGGTGAGAAGTTCGATCGCGGCTACGGGCATTTCACCACCCGCCAGAACCTGCAATTCAATTGGCCGAAGCTGCGCGACATTCCGGAAATTCTCGGGCTTCTGGCCGATGTCGAGATGCATGCGATCCAGACCTCGGGCAACTGCATCCGCAATGTGACAGCCGATCAATTCGCGGGCGTTGCGGCGGATGAAATCGAGGACCCGCGGCCTGTGGCCGAGCTCATCCGGCAATGGTCCACATTGCATCCGGAATTCGATTACCTCCCACGCAAGTTCAAGATCGCCGTTACCGGCGCGCCACATGATCGCGCGGCGATCGCGGCGCATGACATTGGCATCGGTGTGGTGAAAAACGCGGCGGGCGAAGTGGGCTATCGCATCCTCGTCGGCGGGGGGCTGGGCCGCACGCCGATGATCGGCAAGGCCGTGCGTGAGTTCCTGCCTAAGGCGGATCTGCTCGCCTATCTCGAGGCGATTTTGCGCGTCTACAACCTCGAGGGGCGGCGTGACAACAAGTACAAGGCGCGTATCAAGATCCTGGTGCGCGCACTGGGTATCGACAGTTTCCGCGGCAAGGTAGAAACTGAGTGGTCCTTCTTGCGGGATACGGCCATGAAGGTACCCGAGCA